>JACRBK010000119.1 GCA_016234525.1 Chloroflexota bacterium | reverse complement strand
GTCCCAAAGTCCACTCCAATTGTATATTTATCCGTTGGCATATTTTGGCTCCTCCATGAAAAAAGTTATCAGTTGACAGTTCTTAGTTATTGGTTCTTAGTAAAAGTAAGGCCCTTTGAGTCTCAGCCATCCGTTGAGCGGCTTCCCATTCTAAACACACGGCTGCTTTGTCAGTGCTCGCTGCGCGCTGAACACTGTCAACTACGAACTGTCAACTGAAAACTAAAAGCTAATAACCAATCACTAAAAACTATCTCGTACAGACGCTCTGCCGCTCGATCAGTTCGGTGTATAACACACGTTGATGAAAGAATGTCTCTGGGCTGGCGATCAACGTGATCAGGTAATCCACGCTTTGCTCGCCTAGCGCCGGGAAGTTCTGGCGGATCGTCGTCAGCGGCGGATCAAAATAGGCGGCTTCGGGGATGTCGTCAAAACCTACGACTGAAACATCCTCTGGCACACGCAGTCCGCGCTCGCGGATGGCCCGCATCGCGCCCAGCGCCATCTGATCGTTCGCGATCACGAGCGCCGTCACGCTGATCCTCTGATCCAACAATTGATGAGCCGCCTCATAACCGCCGCGCGCGGTCCAGTCGCCGCCCACAAACGGCCCCGGCGTCAAGCCCGCCGCCAGCAGGGTTTCGTTCCAACTGTCATGCCGCGCCCGCGCGCCAAACCAGTTGAGCGGGCCATGAATCTCGCCGATGCGCTGGTGGCCCCG
The DNA here is from genome assembly GCA_016234525.1 of Chloroflexota bacterium. Lineage (GTDB taxonomy): Bacteria > Chloroflexota > Anaerolineae > Aggregatilineales > Aggregatilineaceae > JACRBK01. The sequence goes on along the minus strand of JACRBK010000119.1, from coordinate 6,691 downwards.
GTCGATCAGATATTGGGTGGCTAACCGGCTGCCCTGCCGCTGATCAATCACCACCGAGGGCACGGGCGATCCCAATTCCGCGTCAATCCGCACCAACGGGATCCCGCCGCACAGTCTTTCCAGTTCGCCAGGAGTCGCGCCGATCACTGGCGTGATCAATACCAATCCGTCCACCGCATGATCGCCCAGGTTTTGCAGCGCCTTACCGATCTCACTCAATGAGAGATCGTTCACCGTCGCAAAACTAACGCCATAGCCGCGCGCCCTGGCGGTTTGTTCTACATAACGCATCATCTGGGCCGGGCCATAAAACGGAAAACCGTAGGTGATGATGCCTAACATATGAGACTGCTGTGTAGCGAGGCTGCGAGCGGCACGGTTCGGGCGATAATCGAGCTTGCGGATGGCTTCTAATACCCGTCGCCGGGTGCGTTCAGAAACATAAGGATGCTCGTTGACGACACGCGAAACCGTCTGTGACGATACTCCCGCCGCCCGCGCTACATCATCTAAGGTTACACGCCTGAAATCCGAGATGCTCATGGTCATCGACGCTATATGTTTGCGCTAACATTATACATTATTTTGAAATCTAAGTAAACTGAATCCGGAGCTTTACCACACGAGAGATACCTTCAGTTGCTGTAAACTGAAAAGATGATAGCGTTAACATTTGCTGCCGCTCGCTGGTGTTCGCGGCAGACAGCCAACCCTGGGGCTAGGCGGATTCTGGTCGGTCGGCCTCGACGGGTTTAGGCTCACGCACGAGGGCTAAGAACAGAATCAGCCCTAAAGCGCGCACGATGGTTGATAAAGACATCACCGGCCCAAAGTCGGTCGCATCGAGCAGCCAGCCGCCCAGCAGCGGGCCAGTCGCCCCCACCATCGAGATCACAGTGGTATAAACAGCGATATAACGTGGGCGGTGTTCATCGGGGGTGCTGGCGAGCAGCAGATTAAACGCGCCCAGGTTATAGCCGGTCCAGGTCAGCGCCGCCAGGATACTGACAATGTAGGCTTCCCAGGGATGCCGGACCCACAGCCAGACCACCGGAATGAGCGGGACCGCCACGCCAAACCACATCGACCGGATCATCCCCAGCCGATCATACAGGCGGGCCATGATACGCATTCCGACCATGGTCGCCAAAACGCCGACCGTGGTTACAAAACCAATGGTCCCCACGCTAAAACCGGCTTCTTCAACCAGATAAACATTGATAAATGGCCCACCGATCATCACACCCAACATCAGCACCGAATGCGATACCAAAAAGCGAGTAAAAACTGGCAGGTGACGCGCCTGGCGCACCACCTGCCAGGTGCTGATCCGGTCTTCTCTCGTTGAGGGAATATGTTCGGGAACCTGGCTGAAAAAAAAGAGTGACACCGCCCCTACCAGAAAAGCAATCCCCAGCCCGACCTGATAACCATCGGGTTCGCCGATCTGATCGACAACTATCCCGGCGAACGGGATCGCCAACAAGCGGACGACCTGCATAATGATATTGCGCGATGCAAAGTAGCCCCCGCGCAGCCGGACCGGGACAAGATCGGCAGAGAGCGCTGTCCAGGCGGCGACGCCCAGCGCGTCAAACCCGGCGATAGCCACCCACGCCACCAAGACCCCCCACACCGCATGGTGGCTCGACAGGATCCAGGGCGAGATAAGCATGACCAGCCACATTGAGCGGCTCATCAGGCCCGCCAGCAGCGACAGCGATTTATACCTGCCGGTGCGATCCGCAATCGCTGAGCCGGGGATCGCCATCGTCGCCCCGATCAACTGCGTCAAGGTATTGACCAGTCCGATCTGCGCATTAGTGGCACTCAGACTTAGCATATATAAGGTATAATAGGGATCAGCAAATCCTCCTGCCAGGGACGCAAACAAGCCATCCAGCCAGAAAGCTCGCAGCCCCTCCTGACGGTGGCGCGGTAGATCAGATACTTTGGGATACCCTAAAGGCCGGACAAATTTAGCAGGGAGTGGCAGTCGTTCCACAATTAGAACCTTTGGCAGAAAGATAGATTTATAACCAACCCTCTATCATAATATCATTCACCTAAAAGTTTAAGTCGCAGTTTTCAAGTGGAATCATGCCTAAAATTCCTTATGGGGATAGTTGGCAATAGGCAGCACGGTCAATTTGTCTTATTATATCCTTAATGTTGTTCGAGCCCTATCGTTTTCGAGGAACTAACGACAGTGAAAACTATTCTACTGATCGATGATGAAGCGGAGCTGAGGGAAAACCTCGCTGAAATCCTGGCGTTTGAAGATTATCAGGTGTTCGAAGCCAAAGACGGCTTTGAGGGTTTTGAAAAAGCCCAAACGTTACAGCCAGACCTGATCCTGTGCGATATAGCTATGCCCGGTATTGACGGCTTTGAACTGTTAAAACGCCTGCGCCATACGGCCAGCACGGCAACAATCCCTATCATTATGGTCACGGCCAGGGCTGAACCATCAGCCGTCCAGCAAGGCATCACGTTGGGTGCAAACGGCTATATCAAGAAGCCGTTCGATATTGATGAGGCGCTCCTTATGATTCGCCAGTATCTCTATCCCTAACGAAAATCATCCAAGTCTGCCTGCCTATTTTTTATCCCATGCTTGACGGGCAGGCTAAAGGAGTACAAAGTGAGTGCGGAGCCCTCTAAAACCGAAATTTTGATTGTCGATGACGAGCCGTTAAATCTCGAACTGTTGACGATTGGTCTGCGGTCGAAACAATATGTCACCTATTCCGCCAGCAATGGAATCACGGCCATCGAAATCGCCCGGCAGCGCCCGCCTCACCTGATTCTGCTCGATATCCGAATGCCCGGTATGGACGGTTTTGAAACATGCGAAATTCTCAAGTCTGATGCACGCCTGCACGACATTCCTGTGATTTTTCTCAGCGCCGAAGACGACGTTCGCCACAAAGTGCGCGCGTTACAAACCGGCGGAGTAGACTACATCACCAAACCGTTCCTCATCGAAGAAGTAACCGCTCGCGTAGATGCTCAACTGCGGATCAGCCGCCAGCAGCAAGAAATTCAGCGGCTGCGCGAGCAAGATCAGGCCCATATTACACTGCTAAAGGCCGAAATCGACCGGCGTGCAGTGGCGGAAATCGCTGAACGCCAGCAGCGCATTCTCAACGCTCAGCTTTACGAACAACTCAGCCGCCACAGCTCTCACCTGGAAGAACTGGTCAACCAACGCACTGCCGAACTGCGCCAGGCCAAAGAACAGTCTGAAACGATCCTGGATAACGCCAGTGACGCGATTCTATTGACCGATCCTTCCGGTGTTGTTCAACAAACTAACGCTGCCTTCTGCCGCATGTTTGGCTATAGTCCTGACCTGAGCACCAATCCGCTCGTCCTGACTAACCTATTTGAACCTATCGAACTTGAACGACTGAAACAAACCATCAACGCCGCCGTGCTCACCCGGCAGACACAAGAGCTTGAGCTTTCGGCGCGCCACCAGGACCGCCGCCAGTTTGAGGTCGAACTGGTCCTTGCGCCCCTCGCAGGCGATAACGGCTCCGTCGTAGGACTGGTCGGCAGTATGCGCGACATCAGCCAGCAAAAACAACTCGAACACCGCCTGCTTGAGGTGTTGCAGCGCGAACAAGAATTAAGCGACATCAAGACCCGCTTGATTCAGGCTATCTCACACGAGTTTCGCACTCCCCTGACCATCATCCAGACCTCAGGCGAAATGTTAGTCAAATATTACAGCCAGATGAACGAGTCACAACTCCAGGAAAAAATCCACCGGATTGAAGGCGGGATCAGCCGCCTGGTCGCGCTGCTGGATGATGTGTTGGCAATGACAGAAATCACGTCAGGCCGCACCTATGAGACGGTCACGGTTGATCTCGTGCAAATCTGCCAGGAATTGGTGCAAGAGATCGAAAAAACCATCACTGCCGCTCATCAGGTTGTGTATATTTATCCGCCAGCGCCTATCAATATCACCCTGGCCGCCGGCCTGATTCGGCAGGCGATTGGACATTTGCTAAAAAATTCGATTAAATTCTCGCCTAAGGGGGGAATCATTCAGCTTACGCTTGAACAGGACAACAGCCATATCAGTATCAGTGTGGCGGATCAAGGTATCGGTATCCCGCTGGCTGAGCAAAAACTGATCTTCGATGCTTTTCACCGCGCCAGTAACGTGGGCGCACTCGCCGGGTCGGGCATTGGGCTGGCAATCGTCCAAAAAACAGTTGAGGCTTTAGGAGGAACCTTACAGGTCAAAAGCACCGAAAAAGTAGGCAGCACGTTCACCATTACCCTCCCTGCTTCAGCAGATTTTCCTGCCCAGCCGGATTAGTTTCAGTAATTTTAGAAAAATCCGATATACTTATTTCTATGATTTACGGCGCTCTAATTAAGACTCGGAAAAATAGTGTTAAATAAGGGTCAGAATGAAAAACTCGCGATTCGATTTTCCGCTCCGGCTGAGCATCTTTTATGCGGTGATTGCCAGCCTGTGGATCATCCTATCGGATCACTGGCTGGCCGGATATTTAAATAACGGTTCAAACAGCGGCCAAACCTATAAAGGGTTGTTTTATATCGCCGTGACCGCGCTTTTTCTTTATACGCTGACGCGCCGCGAACGTGAAAAGCAAGAACAAACCCAAAATACCCTTCGGGAAAATGAAGCCAAATATCGCCAGTTGTTCGAAATGGCGTCGGATACGGTGCTGCTGATCGATATCAAATCCCAGAGCATTCTGGAGGCGAACAGAGCCGCCTGCCAGCTTTATGGTTACAGTCGGGACGATTTAATCCAAAAAAATATTAGAGATATTTCCCAGGCAACACCCGAATCAATAACGGATTCGATCCAGAGCCGGTTGGAGTTTGTTCCCCAGCACATTCACCGTAAAAAAGACGGCACGACTTTCCCCGTCGAAATCACAGGCCGTTATTTTACGCGCCAGGGTCGAGAAGTGCTGATCGTCGTGATCCGTGATATTTCTGAACGTTTGAAGATCGACGAAACGATCCGTCAGCACAGCCGAGAAGTCTCTTTGCTGTATGAGGCCGGTCAGCGGTTGGGCCGCACGCTGGATATTGAGACCATCTATGAAGCTCTGTTTGATGTGGTCAAGCGGCGGTTTCAGTGCGACGGTCTGTTTGTTTCGTCGTACTCCACTACCGACCAATTGATTCGCTGCGTCTATGCGCGGCATGAAGGCGAGCGCCTGAATACAGCCGAATTTCCGCCTATCCCGCTGCAACCCACCGGGACAGGCACACAGAGCATCGTGATCCGGACCGGTGAACCCATGCTGCTGGGCGATTATCAGGCTTATATGCACACCAGCCAGGTTCACTTCAACATAGGAACCAGCGGCATCCGGCCCGATGACGAAATTCCTGAAGATGGCAACGTCACCCGTTCGGCGCTGATCGTGCCGCTCAAGCTCGAAGATCGGGTGATTGGCGTGATTCAAGTATTCAGCTATCAACTGAATGCCTACACGCCCAAAGACCTGGAATTCATGAGCGCGTTAGGGCCACAGGTATCAGTCGCCGCCGCGAACGCTCTGTTATACCAGGAAGCCCAAAACCAGATCGCTGAACGCCAGCGCGCCGAAGAAGCCGAACGCGCCCAGCGTATTTTTGCCGAGACGCTGCGCGACACAGTGGCCGCTGTGGGCAATATGCCGCACTTTGATCAGGTGTTGGATCAGATTTTGGGGAATATTGAGCGGGTGATTCCGCATGGGACGGCGAATATTTCGCTGATCGAAAACGGCTTCGCGCGTATCATCCGCTGCCAGGGATACGCCGACCAGGCATTGGAAGACGCTATGCAGGCCGTAAAATGGCCGGTAGAAGTTCTGCCTTACCTGCGTGAGGTGGTACAAACACGTCAGGCGTTTTTGGTCGCGGACATCCACAATTTTTACAGCGGAAACGAAGAAATCCAGTTTCCCTGGATTCGTTCTTGGGTGGCCGCCCCAGTGCGCATTGAGGGGGAAGTTATTGGTTTGATCAACCTGGACAGCGATCAGGTAGGTTATTTTACGCTGCGCCAGGCTGAACAACTGCAAGCCTTCGCCGATCAGACGGCGGTCGTTGTTCAAAATATGCGCCTGTTCAATGCCGAACGCGACCAGCGCACCCTGGCCGAGGCTCTCACCCGCACCGCCGCTGCGCTGACCAGTACGTTGGACCTGGAGACGGTGATGCAGCGTATTCTGTCCGAAGTCGGGCAGGTCGTCCCTCACGATGCGGCGAATATCATGCTGGTCGAAGGGGATAAGGCGCGTGTCGTCTCAACATCATCCAATGAAGCTGTTCAAGACCAACCCTCGCTCAAAGATGCCGTGTTGCCTCTCAGTTTCCCCCTGCTGCGCCAGATGTTCAGCTTCGGCCTGCCCGTGCAAGTTTCTGACACGTTAACTGATTCCAATTGGGTGCGACGCACCGAAAGCAGTTGGGTGCGCTCCTATGTGGGCGCCCCGATCAAGGCGCACCAGCAGGTGATAGGGTTCATCACCCTACACAGCCGCATCCCTAATTTCTTTACGTTAGAACACGCCAACCGGTTGAAAGCCTTTGCCGATCAGGCCGCCGTCGCCTTAGAGAATGCACAGCTTTACGCCGAACTGCGCGGACACGCCGCCGAATTACGACAGCGCGTTGAGCAGCGTACCGCCGAACTCAGCCG
>JACRBK010000503.1 GCA_016234525.1 Chloroflexota bacterium | reverse complement strand
GTATATCTCCAAAGCCCGCCAGCCCCACCCCTCTCACGACGCCTACAACCCAAACCCGCCCGAACTGGCGGTTGAAGTGTTGTCCCCCACTGATTCGCCCGCCCAATTACGCTTTAAGATTGCGAGTTATCTGGCGGTAGGGACGCTCGTTTGGGTGATTAACCCGGAAGAAAAACACGTTGAAATTTACACGCCGGGCGAACATCCTGTGCGCGTGGATGAAGATGGGCGGCTAGACGGAGCGAATGTGCTGCCCGGTTTTACCCTGGCGGTCAAAGACATTTTCCCCGATTAACACAAAACGACCTCACCCCCTACCCCCTCTCCAACCAAGTTGGAGAGGGGACCGCAGCCGGATTCTTCCCTTCTCCGACCAGTCATCACACGCTAGTTGATCTCAAATTCGCGGGCGATGACCTCGAAGATCGGCAGCCAATCGTCAAAATCAGCGCTTAGGGCTGTCCCAGTGATCACCCAGATGACGTTATCTTGAACATAGGCGAAATGAACCCCAGAGAACGGGCCAATGACGGGAGTGGAAAAAGTTTTTGAATAAATAACCCGCCCAACGCGCCTGCTGCCCAGTTGATAAGCGAATATATCCTCAATAGTGTACTTGTTCTCGTTAAATTCCGCGGCCACACCCTCTGCATAGACCTCTGGCGTCATGCTGCTGGTCGATAAAATCCGGGTGATGGTTACATTAACCTCATTGAAATCAGTCTTTTCGTCCAGGGCCATCAACAAGATCGACGCATCTGGAATTTGAACATTTTGGTCGCGGATTCTGGCTGCAAGCTCATCCTCACTCAAAGCTTTGAGTCGCGGCGGCAGCACCGCCGTAAAATCACCCTGTTCGACTTTATTCCACGTGTTGATCGCATCGATCCCCAACGTGTTAGCCGCGATGACAAAAGGTTTGATGTTGTAGCTAGACGACGGCTCCGGCTGGGGAGTAGGGGTATCGTGCTTATCTTCAGAGAGGGTCTGAGACGCAACGTACAAGATCAGGCCAATAATCACTACTGAAACTACGGCTGTAATCAAATAAATCTTCGCTTTATCAGGTGATTTTTGCCGCGGCGATAGGTGAGATGGTGTCGAAAATTGAGATGACATAGGCTCCTCCCGATAAATAATAAACAAAAGCAGCCCAAAGATTGGACTGCCTCTGAATGCCTACTTCGCTACTCGGCTGAACAGGCTACAGCATCACATACAGCGCGTGGGCCGCGTCCGTCGCCCAGTCGAGCAGCGGCGAGACTAACACCGTCCCGAACAGCACCACGCCCGCCGACGAGATCGACAGCGCCCACACATGCGCCAGGCTGACCGGGATCGGCGCTTCGTCTTGCGGCAGATCCATATACATCACTTTGACGATCACCAGATAGTAGTATAAGCCAATGATCACGTTGATCATACCGACCAGCGCCAACCAGACCAGCCCGGAGTCAATCGCGGCGCGGAACAACAAGAACTTGCCCACAAAACCCGCCGCCGGAGGAATCCCCGCCAGACTAAGCAGGGCCAGCGTCATCGCCAGTGCCAACCAGGGACTCCGGCGGCTGAGGCCCGCCAGATCGCGAATTTCGTTGCTGCCTGTTGCATCCGCGAACAAGATCACCACTGCGAAAGCCAGGATATTCGTCAGCACGTACATAAACATATAAAACGCCACCGCCGCTGCGCCATCCCCGCTCTTGTCGGTGGAGATTGCTGCCACGCCGACCAGCACATAACCCGCGTGCGCGATGGTCGAATAGGCCAGCAGGCGTTTGATATTCGTCTGCACCAGCGCCAGCACATTGCCCAGGCTCATGGAGACAACCGCCAGCACCGCCGCCAATTCCACCCACAATACGCTGTAATCTTTCACGCCGTCCAGCGCGGCAGGCAGCAGGTCCGGTGGCGGGAACACCGCCAACAAAAAGCGCAGCAGCAGGCCCAGGCTGGCCGCTTTGCTGGCTGTACTCAGCAGCGCGGTGATCGGCGTGGGCGCGCCTTCATACACATCCGGCGTCCAGAAATGGAACGGCACCGCGCTGATTTTAAACGCAAAACCGACCATCACCAGCCCCAGCGCGATCACCACGGCAGGGTCATTCAGCCCGCCAGTAGAGACCACGCGGCCCAGCCGGTAAATATTTGTCTCGCCCGTAAATCCATACACCAGCGAAAGACCATACAGCGTAAAAGCCGACGCAAACGCGCCGAACATAAAGTATTTCAGGCCCGCTTCGGTGCTTTTATCATCGTTGCGCAAATACCCGGCCAGCAAATACAGCGTGATCGACAGGGTTTCGAGCGCCAGGAAGATCATGATCAGGTCCGACGCCGCCGCTGTCAGGCTCGCCCCGATCACCGAGATGATCACCAGGGCATAAAAATCACCCCGCACGCGCAGCCGGTCCATGCCCATCGTGATCAGGCAGCTCAAGCCGCCTGCAACGATCACCATCACGCGGAAAATCTGCGCCAGATCGTCATGCCGGATCATGCCGCCCAACACGAGTTGATCGGAGAGTTCGCCGCTTTGCTGCGGGGTGCCGATCAGCCAGACTAACGCCGCGATCCCCAACAGGCCAAACCCGGCGACATACCCGATCTCGACCCGCTCACGAACGCGCCAAAACACATCCAGCACCAGCACAGCGACGGCCAACACGACCATCAAAATTTCGGGCAAAATGGCGATCACACTCGCCTGAGCATCAGTTGAGAAAGTCATGGTTAACCTCCCCCCTGGATAGAAGCAACCACCAGCCGCAGGCCCGATTCAATCATGGGCGCCATCAGCCGGGGATACACACCGAGCAGTACCAGCCAGAAGGTTAGGAACACCAGCGCGATTTTGTCGTAAATGGTGATCGACGTGATGCGGGGGAAACGTTCGGCGTTAAAGTCGCCAAAGAACACCTGCCCCACGACGCGCAGCACATAGGCCGCCGTGACGATGATCCCAATTGCCGCGATCAAGGCGATCAGGCCGTAGTAGTTGAAACTGTCGATCACGTCGCCAGCCGGGGTAAAAGCCGGGCCATCCCACAACCCGACGAAGATCGGGAACTCTGCCACAAAACCGCTGAGGCCGGGCATCCCCATGCTGACAAAACCGCCGATGATGAACGCTACCGCTACCCAGGGTAGTTTTTGGGCAAACCCGCCCAGGCTGGGAATATCGCGGGTGTGCGCGCGATCATACACCATGCCGACGCAGGCGAAGAAAAGCGCCGTCATCACGCCGTGACTGAACATCTGCAAGCCCGCGCCGGTCATACCCGTCAGGTTCATGGTCGCAAACCCCATGCTGACTAACCCCATGTGGCTGACCGAGCTAAAGCCGATGACGTATTTAAAGTCACGCTGGCGCATGGCGATCAGCGCGCCGTAGACCACGTTGATCAGCGTCAAAAAGACGATCCAGGGCAGATGGACTTTGGCCCCTTCCGGCAAAACCTGCACGCCTACGCGCAGCGCCGCGAATGCGCCGAGTTTCATCAGCACACCCGCGTGGATCATCGATACAGCGGTGGGCGCGGCGACGTGACCATCCGGACTCCAGTTGTGCAGCGGCCAGATGCCCGCCAGCACGCCGAAGCCCAAAAAGATCGCCGGGAACCATAGTTTAGCGGTCGTCACGGCATCGGGCAGCGACCCGGCGAAGGGGGTATCGAACGCGCCCGCCACCTGTGCCGCGTGTAAGTCCACAAAATCGAAGCTGTAGATTCCGGTGGCCTCGCCCGCCTTAAAATAGACGGCGAGCAACCCGACCAGCGCGATCACCGATCCGACCAGGATATAGAGCGTCAGTTTCATCGCCGCATACTGCCGGGTCTGCGCCCATCCCCAGATCACGATCAGGAAATACATGGGGAAGATGGATAGTTCGTAGAAGAAAAACAACACGAACAAGTCCACCGCCATAAACACGCCGAACACGCCCGCGACTAGCAGCAGGAAAAACGCCATAAACTCGCGCGGGCGGTCATTGATGCCCCACGAGATCAACACGCCGCAGAACCCGGCGATAGCGGTGAGCAGCACCATCGGCGCGCTGATACCGTCTACGCCGAGATGCCAGCTAATGCCTACCGACTCGATCCATTTCACATGATCTTCGAAGGCAAAATAAGTCTGGCCCTGGTCGGCGGCGGCATTGGCGGCGTCTACGTCATACCCGAAGAACACCCCCAACGCCAGCAGCAGCGCGATCCCGGTCGACATCGCCGCGATAATCCGTGCCTGCTCTTTAGATTCTTTGTTGAGCAGCAGGATGATGATCGCGCCGATCACCGGCGTGAGCAAAATTCCCGTCAAAACACCACTAAAAGAAATTACCATTCAGTATCCTCCCATACAAGAGGGTCAACGCTCTTAACTACACCTGGCGAGCGGACAGCAGCATATCAAGCAGATACGCTGGATCGCGCGTCATAAATCGTCCTTGCCGATTCTAAAATAGCGCGGCGGCGGATGTAATTCCGGCTTTGTGTTATCACAGCACGGTTTACTAAATCCACCTTCCGCCCCAAAATCGCCTCTAGTTCTTCGGACATCTCGATCAGGTTTTTAAGCGAACGTTCTGCCTCAGGCGCGTAGGTTACCAGAAGATCAATATCACTTTCCGGGCCAAAATCATCGCGCAGCGCCGAACCAAACAGCGCCATCTCGACGATAAACCACCGGCGGCAAAAGGCTTCTAATGCCTCCATCGGCAGCTTGATCCGAATCTGATTCTCTCCTAGGCCCATCTTAACTCCTGCTTACCTCGCCCGCCTGATTTACCCGCCAAAAAACCGCAGCACGCCCTCGTTGATCACCTTCAAGACCCAATTCGGATACAGCCCGGTGATCAGCATCAGCGCCATCAGCGGCGCGAGAGCGATCAATTCGCGCCGTTCGATCTCCAATGAATGTTCGCTGCGGTGATATTCGGCCCACTCTTCGTTATAGGGACCGTGCAGCAATTTTTGAATGGCTTTGAG
>JACRBK010000505.1 GCA_016234525.1 Chloroflexota bacterium | reverse complement strand
CTCCCCCTTAGTATACTCAGCATGGAGGTGTCAAGTGCAAAAGTGGCAATATCTACACGTTCGGATGGACCATCAAGAAGTGAGAATGGTGAATGGGCAGCCATTGGAGAAATTGAAAGCAGACAGCAGTTTGTTTGTGAAAGGCCAAGATTTACATGTCCTGCTGCTGCAAGCCGGAGACGAAGGGTGGGAACTGGTATCTCACAAAATGCCCAATGTAGGTACCGAAGTTTTTGTCTTCAAACGACCGACGCCATAATCCCCTATCTGGGTTCAGTAATTCCTGACCTATTTACCAGACGTATAACCAGCTATAATGCAAATTGTAAAGTCAGTTAGAGAGGAATGAACGTGGCGAAACAAGTGTACAAGTTTGGGCGTAAGAGTCTCGAAAACGCGCGGTGGTACGTTAAGAACCATCCTGGGAAAAGCTTAATCATACTTAAGGACTCCAAGGGGAAGTTAGCCGTATGTACTTCTCAGATGGCCCCGGAACTCAAAACAAAGGGATATCAACCCATCGACTCAGCAGAATAGGGTTGTGGACGTTTGTTTAATCCATGCAGGGTCAGTTCCCCTTCAGCTTTGAACAGATACTCCAACGCTTCAGCGGGTAGTCAACAAACATTCGCAGCGTATTTTGACAAATGCCATCTTGTTTTCGGATGGCATTTCTGATCGTGCCTGGCGAGCCGCCGGGCCATGATTGCAGACGTGATCCATAAGTTATGAGCTGCTTTTAGATCGAATCAACTCAGCGATTCCGGTGAGGATACGTTCCAGTCCAAACAGAAATGTGTGCTTCGGGTCGGATGCAGCCTGATATTCTTCTCCGGCAGATTGTCCCACGCGCGCCGACACCGGGAAACGAGAGGGATCGATCACTTTGTCGAGAAGCGGCGCGTTATTCACCCACCATTCGGCATCGGTCATGCCGCTGTCGTGCTGTGTGCGATCAGCAATAGTCCGAGCGCGGGCGCAGCCTTCGGTGTGGATCAGAATCAGAGTGAGGCTGGCGTCCATCTCCACATCGCTCAGTCCTAATTGGTCGAGTGGGCGCAGTTCGGCCTCATACTTAAGCGCCTCATGCGGGCCGAGTACCGGGCGCCCGGTGGTGACGTGCAGCATCCAGGGGTGAGCAAGATAAAGTTCCCAATTGCGCTGAGCAATAAAGCGCAGGCCTGCGCGCCAATCACCCGGCTGTTCGGAAGGTTCCTCCACACGCGCATAGAGTTGGCTGTAGGCTGTATCGAGCATCAAGTCGATCAGTTCGGCCTTGCCCGGAATATGCGTATAAAGCGACATTGTGCCTACACCCAGCCGCTCCGCCACACTCCGCATCGAGAGCGCATCGATCCCCTCGGTATCCGCGATGTTCATGGCAGCCGTCACAATCGCCTTGACCGTGAGGCCAGAGCGCCCTGCCTCGGTTTGGGGACCCCATAATAAAGCAAATCTGCGCATCGGATCGGCGGCTGAAGCTTGTTTCTTGCTCACGAGAATCTCTCCATTGACAACTTTTCAATCAAATCGTACACTGTACGGTACAGTATACGCAACATAAAAGACCGGCCAGATCACTCGATTGAGAACCGAAGTATAGAGAGGAAAGGTGATTGTGAAAAGAACTGACTTCGCTATTGCGGCAAACCGGGTGCATAAACATTACGTCGGGGGAACCGACGGCGCCGGACTCAACGGATTCGATCTAGAAGTCAGGCCCGGATCGGTCTGTGGGCTGCTCGGCCCGAATGGCGCTGGCAAAACTACCGCGATAAAAATCCTGTCTACCCTGCTTGATTTTGACGATGGTCAGGCGAGCGTGGCGGGATTCGATGTGCGGACACAGGGCCGCCAGGTCCGGCAGCACATTGGGCTGGTAGGTCAATATGCGGCAGTGGATGAGATTCTGACCGGGCGGCAGAATCTGGTAATGTTCGGGCAGCTTCACCATCTCTCCCACCGGCAGGCCCGACAGCGTGCCGATGAATTGCTCGACCAGTTCCTGCTGCTAGACAGCGGCGATCTGCCGGTTAGCAAATATTCCGGCGGAATGCGCCGCCGTTTGGACCTCGCGGCCAGTTTGATCGTCTCCCCGTCCGTGCTTTTTGTGGATGAGCCAACGACCGGGCTGGACCCGGTAGGCCGTCAGCAGGTCTGGGCGGCACTGCGATCCCTGGTGGACACAGGGACTACCGTGTTGCTGACGACGCAGTATCTCGAAGAGGCGGATCAACTCGCGGATCGTATCTCCATCCTCAAGGCCGGGCGGATCATTGCCGAGGGAACGCCAAACGAACTCAAAACAGCGCTTGGTGGCGACTGGCTTGATATTGTGTTGAGTCTCGGAACAGATGCCAGTATCGTTACATCGATTGTCGAGCAGGTGGCCGCTGGCCCGCTCCGTATGGATGCCCGAACCAACCGGATCAGCGCCCCGGTCAAAGATCGGACGAAAGCGCTAGTGACCATAGCAACCGCCCTCTCAGAGGCGCAGATCGAGCCGGAGGATATTTCTCTGCGGCGGCCCACCCTCGACGAAGTTTTTATTCACCTGACCGGCTCAGCAGAACCGGCTGCCGTATTGGAGGTCACACCGTGAATCCAACCACTCCCAACACTTCAACCAATTCCCGACTAAAACAATTAGGCTGGGCCTTGGGCGATGCCTGGATCATCACACGCAGAGATTTGCAGCACTGGCGGCTCCAACCCGGCCCGGTGATCCTGGGGTGGGTCTTCCCGATCATGATCGTTCTCATGTTCGGTCTGCTCTTTGGAGGGGCGATCAGCGTGCCGGACGGCGGCAGTTACTTTGAAGTCTTGATGCCGGGCATGTTTGCCATGACCATGTTTTTTGGTATCGAGGCCACCATGGTCGCTGTCACGATGGATGACGCCAAAGGGATCACCGATCGGTTCCGTTCTATGCCGATGAGCGCCTCTGCCGTCGTCCTCGGTCGCTGTTTTGCCGATATGATCAACTCCTTTGTTGGGTTGATCGTCATGATCGGGACCGGGCTGCTGTTAGGTTGGCGCTGGAATAACGGCCTGGGAGCGGCGCTGGCCGCTGTTGGTCTGCTGCTTATGCTGCGCTTCGCCCTGCTCTGGATAGGAATCTTCATGGGGCTGAACGCCAAAGGCCCTGAATCGGTTGTATCCGTACAAATTCTGATCTGGCCGTTTAGCTTTCTGTCGAATGTCCTGGTTGATCCCTCCACCATGCCCGCCTGGTTAGGCGCGCTGGCCCAATGGAACCCGCTCTCCGCGACAGCTTCAGCCACACGAGAACTCTTTATGAATCCTGGCTGGCAGGGCGGTTCGTGGATCGCTGAGCACGCTGTTCTGATGGCAGTCGTTTGGCCGGTGCTGCTCGTCGCCATCTTTATGCCGCTCTCTATTCGGAAATACCGCAGGTTAGGTCGTTAACCGAACGATAACTCGTCCAGAAACCTTGCCCGATCGTCTCATCAAAAGATTCCATCCAGCCGCAAAAAAGGGTATGATGACCGGCGTGCTGAAATACGCACCGGGCAAGGTCTCTGAGGAGAATAAATGGATACGCACTGGAATAATTTTTGGAAAACGGATTGGGCGCAGACACGTGAACGATTCGGCGCGTGGTGGCATCATGAGGAGCTGATCTTGCATGTTTTGGCGCGTCGAGATGCCGCAGTGGACAACAGCCTGAACACGCAGGCGCCATTTTATTATTTGCAGTCAGGACTAGACACACTGGCCCACTTTGAAAACTCAGAACAGATCAAAACCGCTTGGGTCAATCCGGTTCGCCGCGCCCAACTGGCAGAGCAATTTCTGTCGGAACTGTATTTCGGTGGGGAGGCGTTCCCCATTTTTGACACCCATCTTGGCCCCGGCAATCTGGCGACTTTTCTCGGCGCAGAACCCGAATTTGCGCTCGACACCGTCTGGTATCACCCTTGCATCACCGACCCCGACACCCACCCGCCGCTGCGTTTTGATCCCGATAATCCCTGGTTTCTCAAGCAAAAAGCTATCTTAGAAGAAGGCATGAGGGTCAGCCAGGGGCGTTTCCTGGTCGGTATCCCCGACCTGATCGAAAACATCGATATTCTGGCAGCGCTGCGCGACACTCAGAACTTTATGCTCGACCTGATCGAGCGCCCAGACTGGGTCAAAGAGCGGGTCGCGGAGATTAATCAGGTGTATTTCGCCGCCTTCGAGCAGTTTTATAACATCGTCAAAGACCCCTGGGGCGGCAACGCTTTTTCGGCCTTTTGCATCTGGGGGCCGGGCAAAACAGGCAAAGTCCAATGTGATGCTGCCGCCATGATCTCTCCCCGGATGTTTGAAACCTTTGTGGCTCCGGCGTTGAGCGAACAGTGTGAATGGCTGGATTATGCGATGTATCACCTTGACGGCACACACGCCATTCCACACCTGGATAACCTGCTAGACATTGACGGGTTAGATGCCATCGAATGGACTCCGCAGGTCAGCGTGCCCCAAGGTGGTGACCCGATATGGTTCGATATGTACCGGAAAATTTTGAACGCAGGCAAGAGTGTCCAGGCAATTGGTGTGCTGCCGCACGAGGTCATTCCGCTGATTGAGGCTGTCGGCCCTCAGGGGCTTTACGTGATGGTCAATGTTGACAACGAAGCAGAAGCGCGCACTTTGGTCGAGACCGTCGAAGCTTACCGGTAGCTTTCCTCAAAACACAAAAAACACCCTGTGCCAGTAAGACACAGGGTGTTTGGTTAGCTTGCCTTAATGAGGGCCTAGCTGTTGGCGCGCCGAACCTGGCTCGCCTGCGGGCCTTTTTGACCCTGGGTAACGATGAAAGTGACACGTTCGCCTTCGGTCAGTTCACGATAACCATCGCTCTGGATTTCGCTATGATGCACAAACACATCCGGGGCGCCTTCACGCTCAATAAACCCGAAACCTTTTTGGGCATTGAACCACTTCACGATACCAGTTGCACGTTCGTCAGACATTGGGGGAGATTCCTTTCCCACTAAATTGGATTGATGTCGTGGGAACGGAGTTGCTAGGGACAAAAAAACCCAACGCAATTGTGATTCAGTTGCGCTGGGATTGATATCCTTTTCTGCGAACAACCTTTTCCACTACAAAAGATATTATACACCCCTTTTTCTAAACTGTCCAATTTATATGCTATAATAGAGTTTAGCATACCTCTCTGTCACAAAATCTTGCCATCGTATTCTTTCTTCTTCGACTTTTTTTCGGACACAGATCACCTTTTGACAGCTAGCTTATAGAGAAAGCCATGATGAAAACAGAACAAGAAAAACTAAAATTGCAGATCATTACTGTCGTTAAACAAAGTGGGCTTCCTGTCGGGACCAAATTCATCGTTGATCGCATTAAGCTGCCCGATCACATTGTCTTGAATGATTTGCTCACTGAACTTGTGACAGAAAAACGCTTGCGGAGAACCTACACATTGTTGGCGAATGGGAATCCCGATTGTACCTATGCGTTGATCTCTTGAGCGATCACTGTGCGAGCCACTTCTGTTGTTGTTTTTCCCAGTGTTATGATTAAAGAACAAGTGGATGACGTGTGTGATCAATGATGCTGTGGGGTTAACGCCGGATAATTCGATGCAGCGGCGGCAAGATTTTCTTGGGCTGGCCGCTGTTCTCGCTGGCTTTTACAATATCACCTGACCAAGACTACTCTGGTCAACATTGGGGTCTACTGCGGGTGGCGTGGCTGTGTTTCGTTGATTCCAACCCAACGCCTTTAGAATGCGTCCAACATGTGTGGGCGTATAAGTGACATTAAATTCCTTATGGATCAAGACCGCTACCCGTGAATAGGTCCAGACTCCATCCTTATAGCCGAAATGCTGTGGTCCAAGTTCAAGGAGTTGGCATAACTTCTCTCGCTGTTGATCGTTCAGGCGTTTTTTGGGGCCGCCACCACGGCGAGCAAGCAGAGCGGCATGGCCATTCTTGCGCGCTTCTTTAATCCACTGGCTGATAGCGCCATCACTAACTCCAAGCGCGCGGGCGATGTCCCGCTGCTTCCAACCCTTCTGCTTAAGTTCCCAGGCCCGCAGACGACGCGCTTCCCGCCAATCTTTAGGCTGGGCAGCATCTTCCCCACTCATTTCAACTACCCCTTAGTTCGATTATTTTAGCAAGTTATGTATTTTGTTTTACTTAGTTATGTTTACATATATATTAACGAAAAACGTAATCAATTCACGCAAAGCTTACACACAAAGGAAGTTTTTGTCAATTTTTCTGAGTGTCTTCAGAAAAATAAAATGCAGCCGGTACACAGGAATCATCTTCCGCATTCTGCTGGCTGAATCCACTTTTTATTCATTAGTAAAAGCAAGTTGGGGTATCGACGAAGAACTAATGACAAACGAGTTGACAAACGTCCCGGCGTGCCGTACACTATTTCAAAACGATCATTTTCTCATTTTTGAACATTTGACGGAATAGTTGTAACCCGTGACCCCAAATGTGAAACAACTCGATTTGCGTTTGTTGATCAAAATCAGCAAACTCTATTATGAACAAGGGCTGACTCAGCAGCAGATCTCGGACCGGCTGCACCTGTCACGGCCCAAAATCTCGCGGCTGCTGCAACAGGCACACGATCATGGCCTGATTCAGATCAGCGTAACCACACCGCCCGGCTCTTATACCGATCTTGAGCAGCAGCTAGAAACACAGTTTGATCTGCGCGAAGCGGTGGTGGTGGCAGTAGAGGCAGGCGCTTCACAAGAAGTCATTGCACGAGAACTCGGCCTGGCCGCCGCCCAATATCTCTATCGCACGCTCGAAAACAACGATGTGATCGGCGTGTCGTGGGGATTGACGCTCAACGGCATGGTGAATGCCCTGCGCCCCTTTGAGGCGCAGAATACCCAGATCGTGCAGATCATTGGTGGGTTGGGTGCGCCAGAAGCCGAAGTCCACGCGACGGATATTGCTCAGCGATTCGCGCGTTTGTTGGGCGGCAAACTGACTCTGATGCCCTCGCCGGGTGTGGTGCAGAATGCACAAGCACAGATCGCCATGATGTCTGACCGGCAGGTGCAGCGCGCCTTTGAGATGTTTTCGGAGATCACGCTGGCATTTGTTGGAATCGGCGTGCCGCGCGCCACTTCGGTTGTGCTGCGCGACGGATCGATCATGTCGCCGGAACAGCTCGCACATGTGCTGGTGTTAGGGGCGGTGGGGGACATTTGCCTGCGCTTTTTTGACGCCGACGGCCTGCCTGTTCCCTCAGCATTTGATCCCCTGGTGATTGGGATCACGCTGGCACAGTTGCAGCAGATTGGGCGTGTGATTGCGGTGGCGGGCGGACGGGATAAACTCGCGGCAGTGCGCGGTGCGCTGCGCGGGCGGCTGATTCATGTCTTGATCACCGATGACCAATTGGCCGGTGAATTAGTAGAGCAAGGCTGAACCCCAGCATAAAAAATGAGAAAGGACGATCAAAAATTATGACGCTGCCAATCCGGGTTTCTACATCTCTGCTGGCCGCCGACTTTACCCGGCTGGGCCAACAGATTACCGCTGCCGAAGCCGCTGGAGCAGATTGGATTCACATTGATGTGATGGACGGTGTTTTTGTGCCCAATATCAGTTTTGGCCTGCCGGTGATTCAAGCCGCGCGCCGGACAACCTCCCTCCCCCTCGATGTCCACCTGATGATCGTGCAACCAGAGCGGCATATCGAAGCCGTCGTCAAAGCCGGGGCCGATTGGGTGACGGTTCACGCTGAAGCCTGCCCACACCTGCACCGTGTCATCCAACAGATCCGTGAAGCGGGTGCGCACCCTGGCGTGGCGATCAATCCCCATCTGCCCGCCGTGATGATCCAGGACATTTTGCCCTTTGTCGATCTGGTGCTGGTGATGACCGTGAATCCGGGTTACGGCGGGCAGCAGTTCATCCCGCAGACGCTGGCGAAAATCCGGCAGGTGCGCGAGATGGCGAAGGCGTTAGGGCGCAGCATTGAAGTAGAAGTCGATGGCGGAATTGCGGCTGATACGACCGCGCAGGTGGTCGCGCATGGGGCGAATGTGCTGGTTGCAGGGACCTCTGTCTTCGGCGCGCCGGAAGGCATCAGCGCCGGAATTGCAGCGCTCAAGAACGCCGCTGTGCGCCAGATTTCGATCTAGTTGATAAGATCTAATGGAAAGGATCGAATAATCAACAAGGAATAAGTCATGTCTGGCGAGACCATCAAAACCCAACTGCCGCAAAAAACAAATGAACTCCCCTGGCGGCAAGCGGTTCAGCCTTACCAATTTGCGGATGCGCGGGTGAGCATCTGGCAAATGATCAACAGTATTGGCCCCTATTTTGTCTTATGGGTGCTGGCCTATCTCAGCCTCAGCGTTTCGTATGCGCTGACCCTGTTCTTCGCATTTGGGGCGGGCTTATTTGCGGTGCGTATCTTCATCATTTTTCATGATTGCGGACACGGATCATTCTTTAAGTCAAAGCGGGCCAACGATCTGGTCGGTATGTTCACCGGCATTTTGACCTTTACGCCTTATCATGCTTGGCGGCACAGTCACGCCGTTCATCACGCGACTTCCGGTGATCTTGACCGGCGCGGTGTAGGGGATGTGTGGACACTGACCTATGAGGAATATCACAGCCGCCCCTTGTGGATACGCCTGTTATACCGGGTCTACCGCAACCCGTTTTTTGTTTTTTTGATCGCTCCAACGCTGGACTTTGTCGTGTTACAGCGTCTGCCCCAGGCTAATTCGGCTCAAAAGCGCATCGAAAAAAACAGCGTCATCATCACAAACCT
>JACRBK010000504.1 GCA_016234525.1 Chloroflexota bacterium | reverse complement strand
TCTACGAGCAGAAAAATGCACGCACCCAGCGCCAGCAATGTAGCTGGCAGCGTCGCAGCGATATTGAGATCGCCTATACTTGGGGCTTCAAACATGGCTTGTCACCGCCTTTACCGACCAGAAGCCATGACACTAACATGATCCACCAGTGCTTTCACTGTACCGTCCATATACTTAAAGAAGAATCCGGCTTGCAGCCCGATGAGGAAAACCGCCACCAGAATCGGAATCAGCACCCAGAGTTCCTGCCAACGCAGATCAGGCAGATGTTTGTTTTCTTCTTTGTCCAGCGCACCCATAAAAACCGTATTGAACATATACAGCATGTAAATGGCAGCCAGAATCACACCGAGCGCTGCGAGCGGCGTAAACCACCAGTTGATGAAATCCGACCCCGCCGCACCGAGCAGGATGGTAAATTCACCGACAAAGCCGTTTAACCCTGGCAAGCCCATACTCGACAGCACGATCACCAGCGCCATCCCGCTGTAAAGCGGCATCGCCTGCCAGATACCCCCGAAGGCGCTCATCAGCTTCGTGTGACGGCGTTCATACAACATCCCGACGACCAAGAACAAGCCGCCGGTGCTGATGCCGTGATTGACCATCTGTAAGATTCCACCCTGAATCCCTGCCGGGTTCAGCGCGAAGATACCGAGCATCACAAAACCCAGATGGCTGATCGATGAATAAGCGACCAGCTTTTTGACATCTTTTTGACCGTAACTGACCCACGCGCCATAGATGATGCCGATCACCGCTAACACCGCGATATAGGGCGCGAACGTCTTGCTTGCCTCAGGGAAAAGCGGCAGGTTAAAACGCACAAAACCGTAAGTTCCCATCTTGAGCAAAACGCCCGCCAGAATCACTGAACCAGCGGTAGGCGCTTGAACGTGCGCATCAGGTAGCCAGGAGTGCAGCGGCCACATGGGAACTTTGATAGCGAAGGCTATCGCAAACGCCAGGAATAACCAGCGCTCAGTTGAAGTGCTGAAACTCAGTTCGCCGCTCTCCATCTGCGCCAAAATCTCAGGCACGCTGAAGGTATGAGCTTCGTTGCCCAACCACAAGATCGCCAACAGCATCAACAGACTGCCAGCCATCGTGTAGAGGAAAAACTTGACCGCTGCATAAATACGCTGTTCTGCTCCCCAGATGCCGATCAAAAAATACATCGGAACCAGGGTGACTTCCCAGAAGATGTAAAAGAGGAAGAGGTCTTGAGCGACAAACACGCCCAACATGGCCCATTCCATCAGCAGCATGAACATAAAATACAGCCGCACTCGGTCTTTGATGGAGGTAAACGACGATAGAATCGCCAGCGGCATAATGAACGCCGTCAGCACGATCAGCCAGATGCTGATCCCGTCCACGCCCACATAGTAGCGGATCGTGAAGGTGTCGGCGCTGATCCAGTTGACTTTATGGACCATTTGCAAACCGGACACGGATGTATCGAAGTTTTTGACCAGCAGCAGTGACGCCCCCAATGTGACCAGCGAAGTTGCCAGCGCCCCCCAGCGGTAATGCTGCTCGCTGCGCCCCAAGATCAGCAGCGCCAACAGCCCTGCCAATGGCAGCATAAAAACCACAGTGACCAGCGAAATATCACCCATAAGTTTTGGCCCCTCTGTGTTGTTATAGCCCTAAAAGTTCACCAATAACGGGCAGCAGGATCAGCACCAGCACCAGAAGCGTACCCAACAGCACGCTCAAAGCATAGATGCGCACATACCCCGTTTGTACATGACGAAGGCGCGCTGCCGCTGCTTTTGTGATATCGCCCAAACGATTAAACGAGCGATCAATGATGCCTTTGTCTACTGGCTGAGTCAGAAACACCGTTGCGCGTTGGAACGGCGCAAAGATCAACCGCTCGTGAACAAAATCGTGCCAGATACGCCAATCCAGCTCCTCGGCCAGCCAGCGCGCTGCCCGCTGATAGGGATAGATCAGATATTTGAAATAGAACTCGTCCCAGTACAGCTTGGCATTGGCGACCCGGAACATTCCCTCCGTGCGCGTATTCTGTTCAAGCGGATCCTGCACGACATGCTCTAAAACCTTGTCGTTATAGATTGACCGTGCCAGATAGATCGCGCCTACCGCCAGCGCCACCGCAAAGGTCGCCAGCAAGAAACTGAAGTTTCCCGCATGGGCATAGGTGACACTGTGTTCGAGGAAACTGGTGAAATGGTGTTCGCCAAAAAACCACCCCAGGATCGGGAAACCGGACGGGATGTTGATCGCCCCGATGAACAGGCTCAAAAAGGCCAGGATCATCAGCGGCAGCGTCATCACGCGGCTGGATTCTTCGGCATGTTCGGCGGCGGCATGGCGCGGTTTGCCAAAAAAGACCAGGCTCACCTGCCGCCACATATAAAAGGCAGTAAAACCAGCCGCTGTCAGCAGGAACACAAACGCGATATAACCGCCGAGCCGTCCCTCATCGACCCCACTCTTGAGCGAGTCGAGCAGAATCTCGTCTTTGGACCAGAACCCGGCAAAGGGGATAATGCCCGCCAGCGCCAGCGTCCCGAACAGATAGGTCCAATAGGTGACCGGCATTTTCTCTCGCAGGCCACCCATAAAACGCATATCCTGCGGGTTAAAAGCGTCGTCATCATGTCCGTGACCGTGATGATCATCGTGCGCGAGATGGTGATGACCGTGTTCCATCCCGTGGATCACTGAGCCGGAACCGAGGAACAACAGTGCCTTAAAACAAGCGTGGGTCACCAAATGGAACATCGCCGCGCCATAGGCTCCAACGCCGACCGCCGCCACCATGAACCCTAACTGGCTGACGGTGCTGTAAGCCAGCACTCGTTTAATGTCCCACTGCCCCAGCGCGATAAATCCGGCCACTAAGGCGGTGGTCGCGCCCACGACGGCGACAATCAACGAGCTAAATTCTGCCGCATGATAAAACACATTAGAGCGCACCATCATATAAACACCTGCCGTAACCATCGTGGCGGCATGGATGAGCGCACTTACAGGAGTCGGACCAGCCATCGCATCGGGCAGCCAGACAAACAGTGGAATCTGCGCGCTTTTGCCGGTCGCGCCAAGCAAAAACAGCAGGGTGATCAGAGTCAGTGTTGCTTTAAAACTCAGCGACACCGCCCCAAAATCCACTTCATGTCCGCCTTCAGCCAACCACAGCTCAGCCTGGTTAAAAATGCCCGCCGGTCCCTCATATTCACTGTGATGTTCTTCTTCAGCGGGAATCGCCGGGGTAAATAACGGCTGGTCTTCGGCTTCGGCCTCATGCACAGCGTGGATCGGTTCTTCGCCGTTGTGATAGTAGGTCAGCGTGCCGAACGTCCAGAAAGTGATCAGCACCCCCAGGATCAGGCCAAAATCACC
>JACRBK010000497.1 GCA_016234525.1 Chloroflexota bacterium | reverse complement strand
GTTTCAGGATGGCTGTGCCAGATAAACTCACCCTGAATTTTCGCCAGCTTGAAGTGGTAATCGTTCATTTGCGCGATGATCTTCGGGGACCATTGATCCGCAAAACGCGCGAATTTGTCTTTAAGATTGATGGCGGTATAGCTCATGGTGTCCTCGCTGCTTTGGCTAAAATCTGCTGCACGAAATCGGTTTTCGCCTGGGTATAGCGCTCTCGATCACTGCTAAAATCGGCGGCTAACTGCTGCTTGAGCGCGGCATACTGTGCCGCATCGTCAGGATGATCGCGCAGATAATCGCGGAAGATTAGCCCTTCCCACAGGGGATGATCTTTCGGCGCGATGTGCAGATGGTGGGTGCGCGGCCCGCCGATGCCCGTGCGCCGGATAAACATCATGTGTTCCTTATACCACCAATATTCCCACTCCGGGCGGTTGAACAAGGGAATCAACCGGGATCGGGCCTCGTCAAACGAGGGGATTTCCACCAGCACATCGATCAGCGGCTTGGCGGGAATACCGGGGATCGCGGTGCTGCCGTAATGTTCGATGCGCAGCGCCAGCGGCCCCAACGACTTACGCAGACACGCGGCGATTTGCTCGAACTGCTGCGCCCATGCGGGATCATGCTCCACCAAAATTACTTCATCGTGGTTCGTACTCTGCCAGATTAAATCTACATAGAGATGGCCCGCCAGCCGGACGGGCTGCGCCGTATTTTTGCGCGGCGCGAATTCTCCGGTGAACCGCCCGCCGGTTGATTCTCCCCATTCCCATGCGATCTTCTGCCGCAGCGTGGGTCGATCCCGCCCGGCTTCCCACATCGACCAGGAATCGCCGCGCAGTTCCCAGGCGATCAACCCGGCGGGGATGTCCGCGATCCGCTCGACTTCGATCCCGAAGAAGTGCAGAATTTCGCCCGTGATAATCGGGTGCTGATAACTGAGAAAGCGCGTCAGGTCGCCGGTATGTTTTACCTCTACCGGCAGGCGCGCAAACATCCTGCCGTAAAATTCAAACAGGCGATCCATATCGCCTTCGGCGGCTAATATCTGAAACCCGCCGACGATCTGCAAATGAATGTTAGACGTCATATTCTCCTATGCTCGTAGGGACGCAGCAGCGCCGCGCCCGGCTTTATTGATCTCCGCGAAAATCGAACAACAAATTATGGCAGTTAAAACACGTTTTTGATCCCAGTTCGTTTAACATGCCGCAGTGCGGGCAGGTGAGATATTCACCGCGCCACAACCGCTCTGCATCGTTAACGGGGCCTTTCGCGGTGGGTTGGGGCGGCATCCACGTCGAGT
Source organism: Chloroflexota bacterium (assembly GCA_016234525.1). GTDB lineage: Bacteria > Chloroflexota > Anaerolineae > Aggregatilineales > Aggregatilineaceae > JACRBK01. Next base: position 1,302 of record JACRBK010000497.1, on the reverse strand, counting down.
CCGGCGCTTTGATAATCCCTTCGGTCAAGATCAGCAGTCCTAAGATCACGGTAGAGGAAGCCGTCAGCCAGAAGCCGATCCCGATCTCGCCGTCTTTGAGCGGTGAATCTTTCGCCAGTTCATCCCCATAATTGATATAAAAATGCCCCAACGCCAGCATCGCGGCGACCCAGGCGACCAGCGCCAGCCGCCGGAACCACACCGGAGTGACGAGGATACCCGTGACGCCGCGAATCGCTGAAATAAGGATCGCGGGCCAGAGCAGCCACAAAACATTCAACGGCTGCGCGATGAATTGGGGATCACGCTCGCGCAGATCGTCCAGGCTGCGGTTGAACAGGTTGAAGGCGGTGAGGTTTTTGATCTCTGGCCCCTGCCACCACACCAGGAATAACCCGCCGAGGATCGCCAACACGCTGATGCACTGCATGGCATACGCCGCGCGCAGATACGGGTCGAGATTGGGTTGGGTTTTCCAGCTAAACACGCGTTTAACTCCATGAAATGGTAGGGGCGAGGCGCCGCGTCGCCCAGGGCAGAGCAAGCCCTGCCCCTACATCTCCAAACGCTGCTCGGATTGACCAGTAGGGGTGAGGCCGTTTTTTGATAGCATACCCTCTTGCCGTCGAATCAGCCATTTGCGACCAGGGCGCACCCGGCTTAGACTCAGAATAAGATTGGAGAGAGACAAAGATATGAACAAATTCTCATGGTCCTATCTGCTGCGCCGCAGCTTGATCGCTCTGCTGTTGATCACAGCGTTGGCGGCGTGCGGCGGAGATGACAAAAAAGACGAAGATTCGGGCAAAAACACGGCAGCCTCTGAAGCAACCCTCAGCGTTGATCAGGCTCAGGTCGAACTGCGTCAGGGTGAAACCTGGACTCCGGTGAGCGAGGCCGCCCAGGTACGCGCGTCCGATGCCGTTCGCACCGACGCCAACGGGCAGGCCGTGATCACGTTTTACACCGGGACTCAGGTGGAGATTCTGCCCAACAGTGAGATCGTGGTGGAAGCTTTCGAGCCGGTGGAGGGCGGCGGGACGACGATCACGCTCAACCAGCTCACCGGGGAGACGCTGCACCGTGTCGAACTGGTGGCGAATTCCGGCAGCCAGTACGAAGTTAACACTCCGGTGGCGCATTTGACGGTGCGCGGCACCGAATTTACGGTGGCAGTGGCCGACGATGGCGCGACGCGCGTCGAGGTGACAGTGGGCGTCGTTCAGGCGGAAATCGGCGAACAGACGGTTGAGGTCCAACCCGGCGAGGCGATTGACGTGGCCCCCGACGAAACGACCACCG
>JACRBK010000496.1 GCA_016234525.1 Chloroflexota bacterium | reverse complement strand
TCACCCGCAGGCCAAGCTCCGTCATGATCGCGTCTATCGCTGCTTCATAACTTTCACCTTCGGCAATGTCAGTGGTTCCCCAGCCGAAGCTGTTTTCGGTGTGTTCGTATAACTCAACCGTCACGCCGTACTCGGCGAACATGGCCTTAAATTCCTCAAAATTCTCTGGGGTGATTGGCAGCGGCGCTTCGAGACGATCCAGCGTGAGCGTCCATTGATCCGGCTCCAGTTTGTAGGGCGCGGAGAATTGCAGGACGGCGCACTGCTGCCCGTTGGTCTGTTCCATACCGCCTTGTACCAACCCCTGGTTAATGACCTGATCGCCGGTGTCCAGCGTGCCGGACAGCGTCCAGCTTGCATCAGGAGTCGGCGGCGTAAAGCAGAAGGTTGCTTCGGTCATCGAGGGTGTATAAAAGATATGGTCCAAACGGATCGCGGTAGCGCCGGTTGTGATTTCTTGTGCCGGATCGACGACCACGCCAGGGATGAACGGCACGGTGAAGTCGAAGGTGAAGGGACCCACCGGCTCTCCGGTCTGGCCCATCATCTGGAACCATCGGGGATCGTCGCAGTGAATCCACTCGCCTTCACTGCCACCGCCCCCGCCGCCGCCACCACCACCGCCTCCACCGCCGCCCCCACTGGTGCCATTTTCGGACGCATCCGGCGTAGGGGTGGGGGGAATCGGCGCGACATCCAGCCACATGACCAGCTTCAGGCTTAGATCGGCAGGCGCACCCGTGACAAAATGCGCGCCAAACGTGCTGTCAGCGTCGACAAAAAACGGAGTGTAGCCGTTAAAATTGGTCTGCGGGAGATATTCGTTACCTTCCTGATCGAGCAAGCACAGCGCCGGGCCGGACCCGCTCATGATGCCGAGATTATCGCCAGTATCTTCCCGCTCGGCAGTATAAGCGACGGCAATTCGTGCCGCATCGGCGTAAACCCAATCCAGCGTCACTGAAACATTATCGAGCGTGATGGTCTGGTTGATCGGCGTGACCAGTTCGTTCTGCTCGACCCATTGCAGACCCGGATCGCGCCTGCCGCCCTGGTAAAACGCATAAGTCGCCACGCTGATGATCAGCGAAAGGGTAAGCACAGCCGTTGCCCAACTCCAACGCACTGCGCGGCGCGTGCGCCGGGGCGGGGGTGAGTCGATCTGGGCTTGAATAACGGGCCATAGAGTTTTCATATCGTCTGGAATCTCCTGTTGAGTGATGTCTTGTAACACTTGTTTGAGCAGTGGTTCGTTCATGACACTAGCCCTCCTGCCAGTGGGGTTTATCCCACCACCGCCGCAGCAGCACCCGTAGTTGTTTGCGGGCCGTGTGCAGCCGCCAGCGCACGGTGCTGGCTGAAATATCCAGTTGGCCGGACATTTCGTCGTCGCTCATCTCCAAAAAGTAGCGCAGCACAACGGCGGCACGCTGTTCGGGCGAGAGACGGTCTAACGCCTGCCAGACGGCCTCGCGCAGTTCGGCCTGTTCCATCTGGTTTTCGGGGCCGGGAGCCGAATCGGGCAGCAGGTCGGCCCAGGTCACGTCTCCGGCATTATCCAACGAAACGTCGCGCTGTTGGCGCTGCGCCGCCAGGATCGCGGCATTGATCACGCTGCGCATCAACCAGGGCGCAAAAGGCCGTTGTTCGTCATACTGGTGAATATGCTGGTAGATACGCAAAAACGTGGTTTGCACGACATCCTCCGCCAACGCGCGATCATGAGTGATCAGGTACGCTGCCCGCACGGCCTGAACTTCGTAGTGCCGGACTAAGTCGCCCAGCCCGTCAATATCACCGTGTTTTAAGCGCCTGATCGCGGTTTGTTCATCCAACCTCATCCTCCGAAGGACTCAGGGTCATTGGTGCGCACCTACAGTTAACTATCAGCCAGCCGCCCCAAATGTTGGAGATTCATCTTGCCCCAAAATAAAGTTTCTGCAACATCAGAGGGCCTTTCTTCGTTATACTCTACAGGCAGTCATAAACAGGTGTCCTCATACGGAGATGATCGAGATGGATTCAGAACAGTTGCCCCCAGAACCAGATCAGGAAAAGCCCAAGCGCACCCTGGACGGAGAGGTGATCGAGGGGATGCCGGATATTTCGGTCTATGGGATGTCTATCGAAATGGGGGAGCGCAAAGCCAAAAACTCGCGCGCGTCCCGGCGGCGTTCGCGCTCGTGCCCGTTTATTCTGGTGATGAGCTGTTTGGGCTGCTGCTGCCTGTGCTGCATTCTACCGTTTTGCTGCACCGGTTCGATGATCGGGGCGGGCGCGGCGCTGTTTGATAACAATAAGGTGACTAAAACCTTCATCGATGCGGTAGATGTCCCCGAAGGTGAAGTGATCACGCTGGATATAGATAACCAGATCGGCGATGTGACCATCAAACCCGGCGTGAGTGATCAGGTGATCGTTGATGTGGTGGAGACGGCGTATGGACTGAATAAAGAATACGCTCAAGATCATCTCGATAAAATTCAGGTAGAGGTGACTCAGCCGGACGAAACTACTGTGAACATCGTGGTTAAAAACCTGGAAGATAAGTCCCCGATCTATGGGGTAGGCGATATTGATCTGGTGATCAGCGTGCCGCCGCGTGTTTTTATCATTGCCAAAGGGAATATTGGCGCGATCAAGATCACCGATCTGGAAGTCTATGGGCTGGATGTCGAGACCACTATCGGCGACATCGATTTTGATGGCAGGTTAGCGGTAGAAGGCGAACCGCTGTACGAGTTATCCAGCACGACCGGCGCGATCCGGGTGAGTCTGCCCGCCGATATTAAGCTTCAGATCGACGCGGAGTCAACGACCAGCAAGATCAGTGTATCCGATCAATTTGACAAAGTGAGCAAAGAATCCAGCACGACAGGCGATAACGCTAGCTCAGCGACGTGGTTAGGCGTACTTGGCGGGGGGAATGCGAAATCGCCTCTGCTCAGGCTGCGAACGACGCTCGGCGATATCACGGTCGAGCCGCGCTGATCACGACTAAGTCTGGAATTAATCGGGCTGCCTAGTAGAGATTTCCTGATATGACCGCCATCGACGACCTGCTTGAGTATATCTTTGACGGCAAAAAGCCCGCACTCTATCCTGAGTTTGAAGGGTGGGTGCGGGACTCGCGGCGATTCAAGGTCTTTGCCACCAGCTA
>JACRBK010000495.1 GCA_016234525.1 Chloroflexota bacterium | reverse complement strand
GTCGCGCACTTTTCGATTTCCAGTTCCAACGAGTGGGGATTGTGGCATTCGTTGCAGGTATTAAAGTCGCCCACATGCGCCAGACGCGGCTGGTAAGCCTGGCCTTCGTATTGATAGCCACCCTGTACCTCGCTGCCCAACAGACTGGCAGCAGCGGCGAAGTAGTGGACATTGATAAAGCCCAAATCTGCGCTGACATCGTCAGGACCAAGCGCCAGTTCGGTGATCTTATCGTTCACCTGAACCATCGATGCACGCCCCTGATGGCATTCCATACAGCGTGCCGCCGGGCCGACATCCGCCAGTTCAACCCCAGACGGGAACTTCACGCTGGTCTTAACAGTCGCCACCGGATTGTGGCAGACGGTACACGACACCACAGAGTCCACAGGAGCGGCAACTTCTACGCTGCCGAACGCCGATCCATCAGCGCCCAAATGATCAAGATACCCCGCTTCGCTGTGGCACTTGGCGCAAGAGGTCGGCACTTCTTTGGGGTCTTCTGTATCCCAATGCCGGAAAGCCTCTGCCGTTGCATCAGCATGACCAGAGCCAGACCAGGCCTCTACGATCCATTCTGGACACGGTCCAACACATTCCTCGCCATCTTGCGCAGAGACCTTCGAGTTGGTCTCTCGGATGAATAGCGCCGCTGCAATGGCCAGCAGCACGACACCCACGATCAAAAGCAGTTTGCGTGTGGTCATCCTTACTCCTCTCAAGCACTAGATATAAGTTAGTAAAAACAAAAAAGACTGTCGTTATACCCTGCGGTCAACGACAGTCTTTTTTACACAAAGATAAAATGCGCCACAGCGGGAGGTCCACGACGGTGAATCCCCAAAACGGCTTCTGCCGGGACAGTGATCACAGGCTGAGTGCCGTTCCAACGGCTCACCACCACGATGTGATATTCTCCGGTGTACCCGAAGGCGGCGGCACTATCAGGCGCAGTCGAGAATCCCTGTACCGCTGCCAGTTTGCCCTGCTCAAATGATGGAACAGGCTGCTGATCCCACTGCACCGGGAAAGCCTGGTGTTCGAGCAGATTCACCATTTCCGCCAGGGCGCGAAGCTGCATCAGTGTCTCGTTTCCCGATTCTCCCGACCGGACCTGATCGTAAATCCGCAAAAATTCATTCTCGGCAGCAGCGGTCAAGTCGCTTTCCGACGGCGGAACCGCCAGGATACGCTGGCCCAGGCTAACCAATTGATCACGGACTTCGGTTTTGGTACCGGTGGCTGAGAGAGGAACAAAATCAGTCAGGTGAGAATGAGCAGCTTCTGCAATGTGGTGCGAAACTACCTGAGTCAATTCGGCGGGGGCGCTGTGACAGGTCAAACAGGCTTGCAAATCAGCAACGGCTTGCATCACACGCACACGTTGAACAGATGGGGATGGATGCGCGGCAGATCGGGCGCTGAACAAGAACACCAACGCCAGCCCTACCAGAACCAGACCCAAAACAAACGCCCATACTGGCGCTTTTTTAGTGAAAGTCTGTCCAACAAACTTGTCAAACATGGTGGTGTGTACGCTCAGGCCCAATGCCATGATTGAACATTTATCACATTACCGAATAACAACTATTGCCAAATGTCATTATAGCTTATATTGATATATACTACATCAAAAGATGTTGATGCGAAAGTGGCTGCATGGTTATTTTTGGAGGTTTTTTTGATGAGAAAAATCCTTCGTTTGTTTCTCCCCCCCTCTGGCAGTTCACGTTTTCGTCGAATTGTCTCATTTGGCGCAGTTTTTGGCGTCCCGATCTTTATCCTGCTTGCCATTCCTCCCGCCTGGGAATACAGCAATACGGCAGAATTCTGTGGGCAAACGTGCCACACCATGCCACCTGAATACAATACTTATCTCGTCTCGCCACATGCCCGCGTCCCCTGCGTAGACTGCCACATTGGGCGTGACTGGATCGCCAAACAAGCGATTCGTAAGTCGGGCCACATGCGGCTGGTGTGGGCGACCATCACCAGCAGTTACGAATATCCTATCCGTATCAGCGAGATGCGCCCGGCGCGTGAAACCTGCGAACGCTGCCATTTTCCTGAGAAATTCTCAGATGACAGCCTGCGGGCAATCACACGTTATGCCGACGATGAGCAAAATTCGCCCTATGTTATTTACCTGTTGATGCACACCGGCGGGGGCAGCCAGCGCGAAGGACTCGGCCAGGGTATTCACTGGCACGTGGAGAACAAGATTCAATACATCTCCCTGGATAAAGAAGAACAAGAAATCCCCTGGGTGCAGGTGACGTATCCCGATGGGACTAAAACGGAATATGTATCAACCGTCAACCCTATCGCGCCGGATAAACTGGATGATTACACGCCGCGCACGATGGACTGTACTTCCTGCCATAACCGTATATCGCACCTGATCGACGCGCCCGATAACCTGGTGGACAAAGCGATTAAACGCGGCGACCTGTCACAAGATATTCCTTATGTGCGGGCACGTGCCGTCGAAATCTTGTCGGCAGAATATGAAACATCGGAAGACGCCCACGCGGCTATTGCCGGGCTGGAAGATTATTATCGCACCACGTATCCTGACTTTTACGCCAGCAGCGGCGACAAAGTGACCGGTGCCATCGCGCTTTTGCAACAGCTTTACTCAGATAACACCTATATCGAACAAGAACTCGATTGGAATACCCACCCGAACAATATCGGACACCGTGACTCGCCCGGCTGTTTCCGCTGCCATGACGGTCAGCACGTCAACGCCGAGCAGGAAGTGATCCGCCTGGAATGTAACCTGTGCCATTCGGTCCCGCAGATCGTGCGCCCTGGTGTTATTGAGCCGATGATGCCGCTCACCACCGGGATCGAGCCAACGACTCACCTGGACTCGACCTGGATCAGCCGCCACCACATTGAACTGAACGAAACATGCGCCAACTGCCACAGCGTAGATAACGCAGGCGGGACTACTGATACCAGTTTTTGCTCGAACAGCGGGTGTCACGGGGTCGACTGGCGGTATGCAGGTTTTAATGCGCCGCTGTTGGCCCAGGAATTAGGCGTCCAGCCGCCCGACGAAACGGCCCCGGTCGAAGTGGCCCCCGGTGAATCCGTCACGTACCAGACCTTACAACCCGTCTTTGTGGAAAAGTGCGGTCAATGTCACGGTGCATCACCGATCAAGGGACTGAAAGTAATTGAGTATGCCGGGTTGATGATGGGCAGTGAAAACGGCCCCGTAAT
>JACRBK010000057.1 GCA_016234525.1 Chloroflexota bacterium | reverse complement strand
ACCAGTTCGTCCGCACCTTCCCGGTCATAGATCACCGCCTGCTCGACCGGGTCGCCCGCGTCGCGCAGATTGACGAAATTGATCCCCTTCACCACGCGCCCATTCATCACATCCAGGCAGGGGATAATGCGTTTGGCTAACATAATGACCGCCTCACTTTTCCAGGCCAGCAGCGGCCTTTAATGTCTGTTCCAGCGTGATCGCGCCGGTATACAATGCCTTGCCGATTACCACTCCCGCGATCACGTTCGTCTCACGCAGTGCCCGAATATCCTCTAACGACGATACCCCGCCCGACGCGATCACTGCCAGCCCGGTTTCGCGGGCCAACCGGGCCGTCGCGTCCACATTCACACCGGAGAGATCACCATCGCGGCTGACATCGGTATACAGCGCATGGCGCACGCCCAAGGCAGCTAATCGCTGGCCGAGTTCGACGGGAGTCCACGCGCTGACCTGCTGCCAGCCGTGCGTAGCGACCTGATCGCCTTTGGCGTCCAGGGCGACTGTGACTGCTTCTGCGCCGAAACGCTGCACCGCAATCCCCGCCAGGTCGGGATCATTCACGATCATCGTGCCGAGAACGACCCGCGCCGCCCCGCCGTCGAGCGCTTTTTGTGCGTCGTCCAGGCTGCGCAGCCCGCCGCCAAACTGTACCGGCAGCCCAACTTCCGCCAGCGCGCGCAGCGTATCCAGCGCCAGAGTCGCCTCACCGAGTGCGCCATCCAGGTTGACGACGTGTAACCACGGCGCCCCGGCGGTTTTCCAGCGTTCCGCTGTCGCTTTCGGATCATCGCTGTGAACCGTCTCGCGGGAAGGATCACCATACACCAGCCGCACCACGCGCCCCTGCCGCAGATCAATGGCCGGATAAACGATCATGGCTGCATCTCCACAAAGTTTTTGAGGATGCGCAGCCCGATCCCCTGGCTTTTTTCGGGGTGTGGCTGGATGCCCCATACCGATCCGCGCCCCACCACTGAGGGATAATCCAGGCCGTAGTCGGTGGTAGCCAACACATCGGCGGGATTGGCTCCTTCGACATAATAGGAGTGGACAAAATAGGCATACGCGCCGCTCTCTACTCCGGCGAGCAGCCCGCCCGCCTGCCGGATGTGCAGTTGATTCCAGCCAATATGTGGCACTTTCGGCCCGTCCGCTGGAAAACGTGTCACTCGCCCCGGCAGCAGCCCCAGCCCGCGATGCTGACCCATTTCGTCACTGGACTCGAAAAGATATTGCAGTCCCAAACAGATGCCCAACAGCGGCACGCCGTTTTTTACCGCCTGTTTGATTGGCTCCTCGAACCCCGTTGCGCGCAGGGCATTCATCCCCGCCCCGAACGCACCCACGCCCGGCAGCACGATTTTTTCGGCTCCCTCAAGCTGTTCCGGCTGGGTGACGGTGATCACATCCGCGCCCAGGTGGACCAAAGCATTCCGCACGCTGCGTAGATTTCCGGCTCCATAATCAATGATCGCGATCATCCGGTTAACGTTCCTTTCGTACTCGGCACACCGCCCCGGCGTGGATCAAACGCTACCGCCGCCGATAGGGCGCGCCCCAGAGCTTTAAATAACGCTTCGGCTTTGTGGTGATCATCCCGTCCGTACAAAACGGCGGCGTGCAGATTCATGCGGGCATTAAACGCGATGGATTCAAAAACATGCACCACCAATGAAGTCGGCATTTGCCCCATTTGCGGCGTGTCAAATTCCGCCTGGATCACGGCATACGCCCGCCCACTCAGGTCAACGACCACCCGTGCCAGCGCCTCATCCATCGGCACATAGGCCGACCCGATGCGCACGATCCCAGCCCGATCTCCGAGCGCCTGATCCAGCGCCCGGCCCAGGCAGATCGCTACATCTTCGATGGTGTGATGTGCATCTACATGCAGATCACCTGCCGCCTGCACCGACAGATCAAACAGGCCGTGATGCGCAATATGGTGCAGCATATGGTCAAAAAAGCCGATCCCGGTATTGATCTCGACCTTGCCGCTGCCGTCGAGATTCAGGGACAGTTCGATCTGTGTCTCGTTGGTACGGCGGCTGATGGTCGCTTTACGCTCGCCCATTGTCGCCTCCTGTGATCTTACGCAGCGCCGCCAGCAGCACATCGGTCTGCTGCGGCGTTCCCGCGCTGATACGGATGAAGTTCCGCATATCGGCCTTGTCGTAATAACGCACTACGACTCCCTCGGCGGCTAATGCCTGACGTAACGCTTTGGCGGTCATGCCGTTCACCTGACATAACACAAAATTCGAGCGGCTGGGGTAGGGAGTCAGCACCGGAAACCCCGCCAGTTCACGCTCTAACCGTTTGCGTTCGGTGGTGATCTTCTGCACATTCGCCAGCAGCACCGGCAGATCATTCAGCGAGGCACGCGCGGCAGCGTCGGCGGCTTCGTTGAGGCTGTAGGGCTGTTTGATTTTCCACAGGTGGGTGATGATCTCCAATGGGAAGATACCATATCCCACGCGCAGCCCGGCTAATCCCGCCCATTTGCTGAACGTGCGCAGCACGATCAAGTTCGGCATTTCTGGAACACGCCGCGCCATACTTTCGGTTCCGCTGAACTCGATATAAGCCTCGTCCAGCACGACCACCAGCGGCAGTTTGAGCAGCCGCTCGACGGTTTCCAGCGGAATCAGGCTGCCGTCCGGGTTGTTGGGTGAACACAGGATCAACAGCTTGGCGTTGGATTCCAGTGCCGCCCGTTCGATTCCGTCCACATCCAACGAAAAATCGGCGCGGCGCGGGATATTGATCACCCGTGCATGGAACAGCGGGGCGTCAAATGAATACATGCCAAACGTCGGTGGGCAGTTCAGAATCGTATCACCCGGTTCGATAAATAGTTGCAGCAGCAGGATCAACAGTTCGTCTGATCCCGCCCCGGCGAGCAGGTATTCCGCTGGAACGCCGACATACTGGCTCAGCGCCGCTCGCAGATGGCGCGTTTCAGGGTCAGGATAAATATGGGCGGTCCTCAGATCGGCCAGCGCCTGCCGCGCGCGCGGTGATGACCCATATGGGTTTTCATTCGCGTCCAGTTTCACCAACTGTTCGACCGGGCGGCCTAACTGCTGGGCGAACACTTCTAGCGATGTGGTGGGCGAATACACCTCCATCGCGGCAATATCGGAACGAATACGCACACGCTCTTGAATGGGGGTCATAATGCGCTCCGGTTGGCAAGGGTTTCGATGCGTGCTTCGGCAGCTTCGGCGTGCGCGGTTAAGGCTTCGGCGCGGGCTAAAATCGCAGCCGTTTTGCTTAGTTCTGCCGCTGCACTGGCGTCCAGCGCGATCAGGCTGGTAATTTTCACGAAATCCAGCACGTTCAGCGGCGAAGCAAAACGCGCCGTGCCTCCGGTGGGCATGACATGTGACGGACCGGCGACATAATCGCCCAGGACCTCGAACGAACTTTCGCCCACAAATATGCCGCCCGCGTTGCGCACGTGGCCTACCCAGTTCCAGGGATTTTCGATCAGCAGGCACAGGTGTTCCGCCGCGAACTCGTTGGCGATCTCAAACGCCTGGGGCAGGTCTTTGACGATTACCGCTCCGCTGCTGCGTTCTAACGATTGGGCGATAATCTCGGCGCGGCTGAGCGTTTGGGTCCGGCGTTCGACTTCCGCCGCGACAGCTTCGGCCATTTTGCGGCTCGGCGTGACCAGCACCGCCGAGGCCAGCACATCATGTTCCGCCTGGGCGAGCAGGTCCGCCGCCGCCAGGCATGGATCGGCGCTGTCGTCCGCGATCACCATCGTTTCGGTCGGACCGGGTAGGCCATCAATCCCCACATCACCATACACCTGCTGTTTCGCCAGCGTCGTAAACAAACTGCCCGGCCCAACGATCTTGGCGACACGCGGCACGCTCTCGGTGCCATACGCCAACGCGGCGATTGCCTGCGCCCCGCCCACACGGATCACCTTCGTGATTCCACATACCGCTGCCGCTGCCAGGATGACCGGCGGTACTTTGCCTGTGCCGCGCCCCGGCGGCGTGACGACCACGATTTCCTTCACTCCCGCCACTTGCGCGGGAATTACGCTCATCAGCAGCGACGAGGGCAGTGGGGCCGTCCCCCCCGCGACATACACGCCCACCGAGTCTACCGGGCGCACCAGTTGACCTAATGATCCCTGCAACTGGGCATCGATCCAGCCGTGAACGGGCTGTTTTTCGTGGAAAATTCTGATGCGTTCCGCCGCTAGTTTCAGCGCGCTGAGCACCTCTGCTGGAATCTGCCCCGGCGCGGCGTCAATGTCCGCCTGCGGAACTGCCAGCGTATCCATGGAGGCGTTATCGATGCGCGCGTTCCAGTCGAATAAGGCGGCATCACCGAGTTCGCGCACGCTCTGAATAATGCGCCGGACGGCTTCTGCTGGGGTGATCGGTTGCCCGAACAATTGACGCAGGTTTTCACCGATCCAGGCCGGAACCTCGGCTTCGTTCAGGGATCGGCGTTTTAAGACGGTGGCGCGCGCTTCGGTCAGATTATCATAGATACGCAGGGCGCTCATTCAGTGATTTCCTTTCCGTTTAATTCTGCCAGCAGTTTTTGATATCGGTCGGGCGTCTCTTCAAAAATATACGTGACCGGCGTTACGACAACGCCGCTGCCGCCAATCGCGCGAATTTGGCGGATCGCGTCGTACAGTTTGCGTGCATGGGAGACAATATTGATCGCCCACCAGTTCCCGGCCCCTTCGCGGGTGATCATGGGGGAAACCGTCGGGCCTTGCAGCCCACCGAGATCGGTCTGGCTAAAAATACGGTTAGCAACGTCTTCCATTGATGATCCGCGCATATTGGCGAAGATCATATATTGACCGCGCGCGCGGGTGTGCGCTTCCATAAATTCCAATAACTGCCGGGTGGTTTCCAGCACATCGGGCCGCGTAGAGAGCGCCGCCCGGTTGCCGATCATGACCGCTTGAGACTGGACAATCAAACCATCATCTAACGCACGCAAGCGGTTTTCGATAAGCGTGGTGCCGGTGCTGGTAATGTCCGCAATAAAATCTGCATAACCAACAATGGGCGCCGATTCGAGTGCGCCGTCTGCGCTGACCACACGCACATCGCGCACCCCGGCCTGCTCCAAAAAGCGCGTGACGCTGTTGAAATATTTGGTGGCGATCCGCAGCTTTCCGCCCGCCGACTTGCGCGAAAGGTCAGACACCGAGCGCACATCGTCCCATTCGTCCGGCACGGCGATCACCAACGAACACTCGCCGTAACCTAATGCCTCGTGGATGATCACCACCGCATCAGAATCGAGTGGAACGGTTTCGTACAGCGCATCAAAGCCTGTAATTCCCAGATCGACATCTCCGGCGGCGACACTGGGCGCAATATCACGCGCGCGTTGGAACAACACCAGCACATCCGGCAGGGCGGGCAAAGTAGCGGTATATTGGCGCGGGTTGACCTTATTGACGCGCAGCCCACAGCTTGCCAGAAAATTGAGCGTTTCTTCTTCCATCCGCCCCCGACTGGGCAGCGCAATACGTATTTGTTCGGGCATCGTGTTCTCTTCTTCTCCTGCCTAGTGGCAAAATAAAACGCCCCCCGGCTGTCCGGAGGGCGTTTGAATGATCGTGACCTGAGATTTATGCTCAGGCGCGCCACACACAAGCACCATCACCGCGCCAAAGGGGTGAGGCGTTCAAATGATGATGATGGTGAGCGTGTGCCTGAAGGGTATAGTTAATCATAAAATAAAGTATAACCACCGGGCGGGGCGGTTGTCAATGTCATCATTTGGTTATTTTGTTGACTCCTGACGGCAAGGCGAGTATAGTGCAATCAAACATCCGTTCAAGCTGGAGAAAGAACCGTATGTCATTCTTTGGCGGGCGTAAATCACAGTCACCAAAACCAACCAGCAGTTTTCCCCCTCCACCGGCGGCGGTTTTGCCGCGCCAACCCGCCGGTTTTGAAACCGTCTTAGGGGCTGGTTCGGTGCTTAAAGGCGATCTGAAATGCCAGGGTAATATCCGTATGGATGGCACATTTGAAGGCACCTTGCAGATCGAAGGAAATGTCCTGGTAGGCGAGGCGGCTAAGATTACGGCTGACATTAGCGCCAAAAGTGTCTCGATTGCCGGGGCAGTGCGTGGCAATGTCAGCGGCAAAAAAGTTCAACTGCTGCGCACGGCGCGGGTGTGGGGTGACATCACCTCGTCGGCGATCTCGACAGAAGAGGGTGCTTTCATTGACGGAAAAATCTCGATGATTGTCCACGATACGCTTACTCCACCCGAACCATCCCCCGACACGGCGGAACCGCCCGATTCAGCGCTCGAAAGTGCGCCGTCTGAGGTGAACGAACCGGCTGAATAAGCGGGTGAATCATCGCTCGGTTTCATGAAGGGTATGGCAGTGACTTTGCTGGCGTGTCAAAGTTGATGGTATAATTGGGCTAGTTGTTGACCACTATCGCCATCTTGTCTGACGGACAACATCACTACACTAGAGTTGAGGAACGCTCATGATCCGGGTTTTAATTGATAGTATTAGAGTCAGCCTCATGTCACAGCTTCGGGTGGTTATTCTCAAAGACCCGTCAAGCGGTAAATATCTGCCGATTTTCATTGGTCCTTGTGAAGCTGAAGCGATTGCGGTCAAACTGCAAGGTATGAATGTAGAGCGTCCGCTAACTCATGACCTGCTTAAATCCGTGATCAGTGAATTGGGCGGGCGAATCCGGCATATTGTGGTCAACGATCTTCGCCAGGACACGTTTTTTGCGCAGATTATTGTTGAAGTTAATGGTCAGACCCACACGATTGACTCACGGCCTAGCGATGCGATTGCGCTGGCGGTGCGGCTCGATACCCTTATTTATGTTGAAGAATCGGTGATGGATCGCGCTGGCATTATGCCCGATGAAGAGGTGGAAAACGAGCCTCCCGTTTTGCCCGCGACTCCTGCTGCGCCGCGTGGGACTCAAGAAGACCGGTTGAGTATTTTTGAAGACTTTGTAGAATCGCTTGATCTGGATGATCTGGAGCCAGACGACGATGACGAAATCAAAGACTGATTAATTAAATCCTTATTCCCTGCACAATACTCACGGCGGGGCGGTTCTGAAACCAGGGCTGCCCCGCTTTTGGGCCAAATTCCGGTCATAACGGATTCGTACCCATACTGAAACCAAAGGTTTACCATGAGTCAGGATTCTGCTCCGCCCCGTCCCGATCAAATGTCCCCTCACAGCGTCGAAGCAGAAGAGGCGGTCATCGGCTCGGTGCTGCTCAACCCGGATGCTTTGTTTGAAGTGGCTTCTTTTTTGCAGCCAGATGATTTTTTTATTGTTCGCAATGGTTGGGTGTGGGAAGCGCTGCTGCGTCTGCAAGGGCGCAACGAACAGATCGATTATGTCACGGTGGTAGAAGAACTGCGCCAGCAGTCCCGCCTGGACGAAATCGGCGGCGAATCTTACATCACCTATCTGATCAACCACACGCCTTCATCTCTCTACGCGGAGACCTATGGGCGCATCGTCGAGCGCGCCGCGATCCGGCGGCGGATGCTCAATGCCGCCAGCAAAATCGCCCAGTTAGCTCACGATGGCGACGTTGATATTAATGATGTGATCGACCTGTCCGAATCGGCGCTTTTTCAGGTGACAGAGCGTCGGCAGCGGAAAGAGTTAGTCCCGATTCGGGTGGCAATCGCCGAATACTATGATCGAGTGGAACACCTTTACGGCCAAGAGACAGAATCGCTGGGGGTGCCAACAGGTTTTAACGATCTTGATCAGTTGTTGGGCGGGCTGCAAAAATCGGACCTGCTGATTGTGGCGGGGCGTCCTGGGATGGGCAAAACTTCGTGGCTGCTCAGCGCCGCGCTCAATGCCGCCCAAACTGGCGCGCGGGCCGCGATCTTCAGCATGGAAATGAGCAACGAGCAGCTTGTACAACGGTTGGTTTCTACCGAAACCGGCATCAACACGCATAATTTGCGGTTGGGCAAACTCGATGAACGTGAGTGGGCGATTTTCACTGAGGCGACAGGTCGGCTCAGCCGCTTACGTATGTTTTTGGACGATACCCCTGCCCTGTCGCCGCTGCAACTGCGTTCCAAGTGCCGCCGCCTGTACAGCGATCAAGGGTTGGACCTGGTGATCGTAGACTATCTCCAACTGATGACCGCCGAGGCGGGAGGCCGCAGCGATAACCGTGTGCAGGAGATCAGTTTTATCTCGCGTAACCTCAAGCAGCTTGCCCGCGAACTGAATGTGCCGGTGTTGGCCGCCGCTCAACTTTCACGCGCTGTCGAGCAGCGCCAGGATAAACGCCCTCAGCTTTCGGACCTGCGTGAGTCGGGATGCCTTGCCGGAGACACCCTCATTTATCTACCTGACACAGGTGGATATATTCCGATCAGAGAACTCATCGGACAGAGTGGATTTAGAGTTACCAGCTTGAATGATCAGACTTGGAAGTTAGACCAGGATACTGTGACTCATGCCTTTTGCACCGGAGTCAAACCCGTTT
>JACRBK010000494.1 GCA_016234525.1 Chloroflexota bacterium | reverse complement strand
GCGAACATGGGGGTAGAAGCAGGCGCAGGTATCCCGGAACATTTTCATTTTCATATCGTGCCGCGCTGGGATGGTGATACCGGATTCATGACCGTGACCGGCGGCGCGCGGGTGATCCCTGATATGTTGGTGGATACCCACCGGCAGCTGCGCGAGGCATGGGAGTAGGGGAGCTTTCAGCGAAAAACAGCCTCACCCCCTACCCCCTCTCCATTGCATGGAGAGGGGACAACAGCCGGAGACTCTCTTTCTCCCTGAGGGAAAAGGGGGAGCAACCCGCCCGTTGCGAGAGAATTTCCCCTCTCCACCAGCGCAGCGGGGAGGGGAAAAACCGGGCGCAGCAAGCCGCGCCCCTACAAAAACCCGGTTGGCTGCGGTCCCCTCTCCAACCCGGTTGGAGAGGGGGTTAGGGGGTGAGGCCGCTGTTAAATTGACACATATTGGTCGTAGCTGGGAAAGGGGCAGGGGGATAGGGGTAAAAATAAGCATTTTTGAGCAGTCCAAAACTATTTTGAAAGGATAAACCACCATGTCACCATTAGATCGATCTCCGCGTGAGGCTGTGATCCTGGGCGGCGCACGACTGGCTCAGGGTAAACTGCTCGGCACATTGACTCCATTTACGGCGGTGCAGCTCGGCCAGATCGCAGCCAAAGCCGCCGTAGCACGCAGCGGGGTGAACCCTCAAGACTTTGACGAAGTGATTATCGGGCAGGTCGTCCCCGCCGGGTCAGGACAGGCTGTGCCGCGCCAGATTTCGTTGGCGGTGCAGATTCCTGAGCAGGTCGGCGGGCTGGCGATCAACAAGGCGTGTGGCAGCAGCCTAAAATCGGTGATGCTGGCAGCGGGAATGATCCGCGCCGGAGACGGCGAGCTGTTTTTGGCGGGCGGCGTCGAGAGTATGACGAACGCCCCGTTTATGGACTTGAAGGGCAGGGTAGGACACCGCTACGGCCATTATGAGATGATCGATTCGATCATGTGGGATGGGCTGTGGGATCACGTCGAAAACTGGATTATGGGCGAGGCGGCGGAATTTATCGCGCAGCAGTTTGAGATCAGCCGCCGCGAGATGGACGAGTTCGCCTGCCGCAGCCACCAGTTGGCCCACGCCGCGACTCAAGAGGGGCGGTTTAAGGCGGAGATTGTCCCGGTCGAGATCAAGGGGCGCAAGGGTGAGATCACGTTGTTCGAGACGGACGAGTCGATTCGCCCTGACAGCACACTTGAGAGTCTGGCGAAACTGCGCCCGGCATTTTTAGACGATGGGCGGGTCACGGCGGGCAACGCGCCGGGGTTGAACGATGGAGCGGCGATGGTGGTGGTCGCCAGCCGCGAATATGCAGAGCAGCACGGTCACCAACCGTTAGCGCGAATCGCCGGGTATGGACAGGCCGCCGTCGAGCCGAAATGGTTGTTTTCCGCGCCGATCCACGCGCTGCCCAAAGCGTTAGCGCGGGCGGGCTGGACGATGGCCGATGTTGATCTGGTGGAGCTAAATGAAGCGTTCGCCGCGCAGGTCTTAGCGGATCTCAAAGGGTTGGCGCAAAACGGCCACGCGCTGCCGCTGGAAAAAGTGAACGTCAACGGCGGCGCGATTGCCATCGGGCATCCGGTGGGCGCATCAGGCGCGCGGGTGCTGATCACACTGATCCATGCGCTCAAGCAGCGCGGATTAAAACGCGGGCTGGCTGGATTATGCCTGGGTGGAGGCGAAGCCGTCGCGCTGGCGGTGGAGATCGAAGATTAAGGACATCGGGGCAGGGGGAATAGCGGGTCTATTCCAGAAACGGACAACCTGATGGGCACTAACGACGTCACCGAAGCGAGCATCAGGGAGTGTTTGGCCCTGGCTGAAGCAACGCCGCGACGCCTGGCGGCCAGCGCTGCCGGGCTGGATCACGACCTGCTCAGCCAGCCCGCCGCGCCGGATGAATGGTCGGCCCTGGAGATTTTGAACCATATGCGCGCCTGTGAAGAGGTCTGGATGCACAGCCTCCATGCCATGTTAGCGCACGAGAATCCGCGCCTGCACGAAATTCACCCCCGCCAATGGATCAAGACTCTCAGCCCCTATACGAGCCAATCCTTTGCGACCAGTCTTCAGGTGTTCACGCTGCGCCGCGAGGCTCTCTTGATGACACTGCGAGCGCTTTCACCCGCAGATTGGGAGCGGGAAGGCCGGATCGATCAGAAAACCCATACGGTTTACAGCCATATGCGACGTATGGTGCTGCACGAGAATACCCATTGTGATCAGATCGAGGCGCTGTTGAAGAGGGAATAAGGCTGCGCCAAGATTTTCTTTACCCCATCCCCCCTTGCCCCTTCCCTTAGGGAAGGGGAGTCAAACAAGGGAATCGGGTAGTTGTTTTCTTGGACTGGCCTAAAACGGTAGAATCAGAAAAAGCCTATCGAAGATAGGCTCTTAGATGCGGCATGAAGCGAATGAGCGTGTGGGGCGCACAGAGTGCGCTCCTACGACTCGCGTTTTTCCTTCAAGCGAGCGGCCTTGCCCGACAGTTTGCGCATGTAATACAACTGGGCGCGGCGCACTTTGTTGTGCCGTGTCACTTCGATCTTTTCAACGCGCGGGCTGTGCAGCAAGAAGGTACGTTCCACACCGACGCCATGGCTGGCAATACGGCGCACGGTAAAGGAGGCATCTCCACTGGCACCGCCGCGCAGACGGATGATCGTACCGATGAAAATCTGGATACGTTCGCGGTTGCCTTCCACGATGCGCACATGAACGCGCACCGCGTCGCCGGGGCGAAGCTGCGGGTGTTGTTGGGTGGTCTGAGATTGGATCTCTTTAAGCAGGTCAGTCATGGCAAAAAACCTCAATAGGTAAACGCGCGGCAGGCAGCTGCGCCACGCGGATGATCAGTGATCAAGGGTGGAAGAATGGCCCACCAAAGCGGGTGCATTGTAGCACAGCCGAGCAGGCTTTTCAATGGCGGTATTCGGCGGCTTGTGCCAGGGACACAGTAGTGGTACACTGCCTGTCAGACTTGGTATCTATCCCAGGAGAAACCTTTATGCGGACACGAACACGTCACGCTCTATACCTGGTATTGGCGGTAGGATTGGTCGTCGTCTTGAGCGGCTGCTACCGTTCGATGGGCGGCAGTCTTGAGCCGACGCCATTGGGGGAGCCGGTGGCCCAGGTTCAGACCACACCGCTGCCGATGCCGACCTTTACCCCAATAGAGGTTGAGCCAACGGCAGAGGAAGTGGATGAATTCCCATCGCCCACGCCGTTCCCCACGCTGGCCCCGCCGACGGATACCCCCGAACCGACGGCTACCCAGACGGCAGTTCTGCCGGATGGTCAGGGTGGATCGCTGGACACGGATACGCCTGAACCCACCAGAACACCGGTTATGGTAGGGATCGCGCCGAGTTTCACGCCGCAGCCGAGCGGTACGCCTCTTCCGCCGCCGAGCAGTACACCAACCGCGCAGCCCACGAATACGCCATTTGTGCCGCAGCCGAGCAGCACTCCGGTGATGATCGCGGCTGTACCGAGCAATACGCCGGTTGTGGTGGCTGTTGTGCTGACCAATACCCCTTATGTGCCGCCGACGACAATAATTATGCCGTCCGCCACGTTTACTTCGGTGCCGTTCCGCACGCTGGCGCCGTCGCCGACTTATACGCCGTTTATGCCGCCGACGACACCGATGGGTGTCGCGTTTGTGCCGACCTTTACCCCGGCTTTTATTGAAGCGCAGCCCTTAGCCGAACGGCCTACTGATACCGCTGTGGCGCCATTGGCACCTGTGGCGACCACCGACCCGGCGCTGGGATTTGTCACGCCGATGCCCACCGCTCAAATGGTGGCGCAGGGGCCGACGCTTTCTCCGTTCCAGATGACGGCGACCGTGATGGTGTGGGAAGCTACCGCGACCTCTGCCGCTGCCCTGGGGGTTCAATACCCGACCCTGACCCCGATGGGGATGGTCGGGCAGCAGCCAGTAGTAGTGCCCGGTGCGGGGACGCCGCTGCCGCCAAATGTGATTTACATCACGGCGACACCGTTGGGACAGGCAGGCATTTGCAGCCAGCATTCCGTCCAGGTGAATGAAACGCTGTACCGTATCGCCGCGCAGTATGGCGTGACGACGCAGCAGATCGCCCAGGCGAACAATATCACCAATCCGGACCTGATTCTGATGGGCGCGACGCTGCAAATTCCATGCCCCGTGCCATCTACACCGACGCCTATCGCGCCGCAGCAGCCACAGCAGCCGCAGACCACGACCGGGCAGGGCGGCCTGAGCGGGAATATTTATGTGGTGCAGGCGGGTGATAACATTTACCGTCTGTCGGTGCGCTTCGGCGTAACCATGCAGGAATTGATGGCCGCGAACGGGATGAGCGCCGCCACATCACAGATGATTTATGTGGGGCAAGAACTGATCGTCCCGCCGTCCTCGACGGTGGTTGCGACCCCAATCCCGACCCCGTTTGCAGGCCAACCCACGCCGGTTTATATCGTCATCACGGCGACACCGGGTGGCCCCATCGGGTAAGCACGTGCGTTATACGGGTTAATGACAGGGAGCGGCTGAGCGTTTAGGCCGCTCCTTATGTTTGTGGAGCGATAAATTGATGGCTGATTTGAGTGAAAAACGGCTTTCGTCGGAACCGGCGTTTTCAGGGAAACTGGTGAAGGTCTACCTCGAAATGTGGGAACAAGCGGGCGGCCAACAGGTGACTCGTGAGATCATCCGGCATCCGGGCGCGGTGGCGATGATCCCGCTGTTGCCGAATGGTGATGTGATGCTGGTCGAGCAGTTCCGCGCGGCGGCGGGCCGGGTGATGCTCGAAATTCCGGCAGGAACGCTCGAACCGGGCGAAGACCCGCGCGCTGCCGCTGTGCGCGAACTTCAAGAGGAAATCGGGTATAAACCGGGCAAGTTGGAAAAATTAGGCGGGGAATATGCCGCGCCAGGTTACACCAGCGAGTATATTCACCTTTTTGTGGCAACCGAACTCGAAGAATCGCGGCTGCAACAGGACGACGACGAACAGATCGATGTCATGACGCTGCCCTTGTCCGAAGCGCTGCGCCGGATCGAGCAGGGTGAGATCGAAGACAGCAAGACGATCATCGCGCTGTTGTGGATCGCGCGCCGCCTGGGGCGGTAAAAAGCAAAGCAGCCTCACCCCCTACCCCCTCTCCAACACGGTTGGAGAGGGGACCGCAGCCAACCATTCTCCTTCTCCCCCTTTCTCTGCGCAGCGGGGAAAGGGCGGCAGGGGGGATAGGGGTAAAGCTGAAAGCTGTTTGCGACCTGAACGCCGGTTGAGTCGTAAATAAAGTGTAGACACATAGACCCGGCAGGGGAAATATAAAACATGAGCGCCGATCCATTGATTTCGCAGACCATAGGAAATTACGAAATTTTGAGCCGCGTCGGCAAGGGCGGCATGGCGATTGTTTACCGCGCCCGGCAGCGTAACATGGGGCGCGACGTGGCGATCAAGGTGATGAGCGCCGATATTGCCGAGAATCCCCAGTTTATCGCGCGGTTTGAGCGCGAAGCCCAGGTGATCGCCAATTTACAGCATCCGCGTGTGCTGCCGGTCCATGATTTTGGACATTCGGGTGAATTGTTCTACCTGGTCATGCGGCTGATCGAGGGTGAATCGTTATATCACCGGCTGATGCACGGAGCGCTGCCGCTGCTGACCGCCGCGAAGTTTTTGGATCAGATGGCCGAGGCGCTGGATTATGCTCATTCGCAGGGCGTGGTCCACCGCGATCTCAAGCCGAATAACATTCTGATCGATGAGTGGGATAACCTCTATTTGATGGACTTCGGGCTGGCGAAGCTGCTGGCGGAGTCGCAAAATCTGACGCAGACGGGAACGGTATTAGGCACTCCCGCTTATATGGCTCCCGAACAGTGGCGCGGCGAACCGGTCGATGCGCGCACCGATGTGTATTCGCTGGCGGTGATTTTGTATGAGATGGTGGTGGGGCGTGCGCCGTTTTCGTCGGATTCAACCACGCCGTTCACACTGATGTACAAACATCTCAACGATGCGCCGCCGCCCCCGCGCGAGTCGCTGCCGGATCTGCCGGAGGAAGT
>JACRBK010000050.1 GCA_016234525.1 Chloroflexota bacterium | reverse complement strand
CCTGTCGACGCATAATTTCCGAGCGGTGTCTGTTCGCTGTTCTTCATCATTGGCCCTGCGCTCAACACCTTACTTTGCTGAGTCAATCCCAAAGACCAGAGAACGTTAGTCCAGAATTGGATATTGTCAGGCGTGAAAGTGATCTGTTGCAGATTGTCTCCCTGCAAAATTTCTCGCTGCTCCGCGCTCAAACCACCATACTGGGTCTCGAATTTCTCCAGGTCAATTGCCCCGGCCTCGATGAGCCCTTGTCCCAAATCACCCCACTCCACGGCAATAGTTGTGCCTGTCACCGGAATGACCTGTTCGACCAGATCGTCATAGTTGAGGCGTACTACCACAGGCGTCGAGGTTGGTACTTCTGATGTTCCGCGAAGATTGGGTTGCGGGCCAAGTGGCGAGGGATTGAACGCTGCGGCCAATTGATACATCGTAAACCAAAGCGCCAGAACTCCTCCCAGTGCTGCCAATATGATCAATGTTCTTTTCACCTAGTTGTCTCTCCTATCTGATGCGATGCCATGCTTTCAAGGTTCCCTCGATGGTCATCACTCAAGCGGCCATCCTCAAGCCACAACACGCGGTCGGCTATGTCGCGCAACCGGTGGTCGTGAGTAACAATGACAATGGCGCGGCCCTGGTCGCGGCCCAAACCGCAGCACAGCAGCTCCATCACTTCGCGCCCAATCTTGCTGTCCAGGTTGCCGGTTGGCTCATCCGCCAGGATCAGCGGCGGATCGTTGGCCAGCGCGCGGGCCAGTGCCACTCGCTGCTTTTCACCGCCAGACAGATCGGCAGGCAGGTGGTTCAGCCGGTGTTCAAGTCCCAACATCGTCAGTAACTCCGCTGCCCGCGTGCGTGCACTCCGGCCATTGCGACCTGCCATATGCATAACTAATCCAACGTTTTCACGGGCGGTCAAGGCTCCCAGCAAGTTGTAAGCCTGGAAGACAAAGCCCACGCTCCGCAGCCGCAGCGCCGGGAGTTGGCGTTCAGTCAATGGGGTGGTTTCCTGCCCGTTGAGCCAGATTTTTCCTTCAGTTGGGCGCAGAAGCAGTCCGGCCATACTTAACAAGGTGGTTTTACCGCTGCCGGAAGGCCCCATAACCAGCACGATCTCCTCCGGCTTTATCAGCAAATCCACACCATCGACCGCCTTGACGGCGGTATGGCCGCTGCCGTAAGTCTTGCTCACCTGCCGCATTTCAAGAATATAAGGTGTGTTCACGATCTGTCTCCTATGCCCGGAAGGCGACCAATGGGTCTAAACGAGCCACTCTTCCTACGGGAAGAAGGGCCGCCAGTGCTGTAATGAAAGCCAGAGCCGGGACTTCGCGAAGTAATTGGGGCGGATTAATCAGGATCAGAATGTCCGGGAATAGACGACTGACCACGACTGATGTTCCATAGGCCAGACCCACGCCCAGCAGGTAACCTAATCCTGCCGCGGCGAATGCCTGGGTGAAAACAACCCTCACCAACTGTGGATTTTTTGCGCCAATGGCTTTTAGAACACCGTACTCGCGGGATCGCTCAAGGGTCGCTGTGTAAATCGTCAGCCCTATAACCAGCAGCCCGATCACATAAGCTACCGTGCTCATCGCCCGGATAACATCAACTCCCGTTTGCCGAATCAAGTCTCGTTCACTGGCGATGAAGTCCGTCTGGGTCATTACATTGGCCTGTGGTAGGGCTGTACGCAGCTCATCAGCCAGGTTTTGTAGGTTGGTGCCAGAAACAGGCTTGACGAGGATATAACTCGCAGACTGCGAAGGGACGCCCAGCGTCTGAGCCAGCGCTTCTTTATTCACGAAGGTAAGGTTGACAGCAATGCCGAAAGTTCCCTTGCTCAATCCGGCGATCACCAGGTCATGTCCCATCACGCTTACGGTATCACCCAGGGCTAATCTATAACGCTGAGCGAAAGCCTGATCGACCACGATTTCGTTCGCCGCGGGGGCAGCGGTTCCTTTTGTCAGCGACCAGGGCCCACCAAAGGAAGCATCCGGGTCAACGCCAAAGAGGTAGCTGGGTACAAGCGTATCCCCTACTTCCACCCCCCCGCCCGTGTACAAGATACCGACCGCTGTTTCTACGCCCGGCACGCTTCGTACACGTTCCACTGCATCCGCCGGTAAAATAGACGAAGCCATGTGGATGTTTTCTACACCTGCCTGCATCACCCACAGCGGCGCGGGTTGGTTCTTGATATAGGTGGTGGCTTGTTTTTCACCTCCGGCGAAAATGCCGTTCATAACGACAATAAGCAGTACTGCCAGTGCCACACCTCCCACGCTGATGATGAGGCGAGTTCGTTCATGGATCAGGTTGCGCCAGGCCAGTTTGAGCATGACAAAATTTCCCTCAAGCCTTGAATACGACAGCCGGATCGATGGCAATCACATGGCGAATGGGCAGCAGGGCGGCCAATGCAGCCATTCCCAATGCTGACAGACCGACTACTCCAATGGTCTCCGGGTGGATGATGATCGTGAACTGCGGAAAAACGCGCATAATAAGCTGCGCCGCGAGATAGGACAGGCCAATCCCCAGCACAAATCCCATACCGGCGCGGCACAGAGTTTCAAAGATCACTAACCGCCGTAACCAGTATCCGCTGGCCCCGACAGCCTTGAGCACGCCGTACTCGCGCATCCGATCCACGACGGCGGTATGGGTAGTCAATCCCATGACCGCAATGCCGGTGATGAAGCCGATCACGAGCATCAGATTGATCGGAGCACCAATCACTGAGGCGAGCGTTTTGCGGCGGGCCAGCGCTATCTGGCCGGGAGTCAGGGCTTCTACTCCATCCACCTGTGATTCAATGGCTCTTGTGACAGCGGAAGTATCGGTTCCGTCAGGCAAACGCAGCAGGTAAAAACTGGCGATACCGGGCTGCTGCAAGAGTCCTTCGGCGGCGGTCCGCGAGACAAAAATATACGAGCCGATCCAGGAAGTAGTTTGGCTGGTCAGGCCGACCACAGTAAACCTCTGGCCCAGCACATCCACCTTGTCGTTGAGGCCGATTCCAGCATGATGTGCTAACCAGGTATCGAGGTTTATCTCATCGTCGCGCTGTACCGCGCGCCCTTGATGAAGACTCCACGGCCCCCCCACACCCGTCTGCAGGTTGTACCCGATCAGCACCGCTGGAATCTTCACGCCTCCGGATGCAAAAATAATATCCGCAGCCAGAACATGCTCAACTTCGACAGCCCCCGACACTGAAGCGATCTCTCCGTGAATGGCCGCAGGAATCGCGCCCGAAGTATATGCCCCTTTTCCTCCGCTTTGAGTGACGATGAGATCCGCGCCCATGTTGTCTGTATATGCGGCAACTGCGCTGTACATCCCATCGCGAAAACCAGTGAGCAGCATGATTAAAGTCATAGCGGCTCCTATGCTCAAGACGCTGAGGACGAGTTTGCCTCTTTCGTGAAACACATTACGTTGTGCCAGTGAAACACTCATCTGCCCGGTCTCTCACCCATTTCGGTCTTCTACGCCCTGGTATTTAATGCAGGTCAGGTCCAGGCGGATAACCACTCTCAACAAGCCTTGTCCCGATCAACTGCCAGGTTGCCGGTTCACTCCACTGGACTGTGACCACTTTAGTTTTAGCGTCCACTTCTACCTTTTGAACGCCTGCCAGACTGTTGAGCGTGTGGCTGACGACCTTTGCGCAGTTATGGCAGCAAATATCAGGAATTTTGAAGGTTTTGCTCCACATGAAAGTAATCTCCTTGACTGTGACGCGATCTATTGGACTGGCAGAAAATATCAATGATCTCGGCCAGTAACTGCTCACGCTTATGAGTGTCATCTCCCTGTATGGCAACGGTTACACAGGTCTGCAAATGTTCGTCCAATAGACCCTCGCTGACGCGCTGGAGAGCAGTTTGCGCTGCCTGGATTTGTTTGATCACATCGATGCAGCACCGATCTTCTTCAACCATACGAATGATTCCATTGATGTGCCCGGCGGTGCTTCTTAAACGATGGATCACGTCGGCGCGACTTTTGGCAACCATAACGCACCTCACTCTGCCCCGCATTGGGATGGGGCATATTTTTTACTATAATTCAGCTTCTGATCGGGGGATATACGCCGAATGGCTTATAGGGTATACGCCGTTTGAGGGGAGTAAGAGATCTTTAGTAGACAATAGGGTTCCTCATATACCAAAATCAGGTTAACAAGGTAGATAACGGTTCCCTGTTCAAGAAGTTGGAACTCTAATGGTTAATGTTGTTCCACACTGATTGCCCGAAACGATATTCAAGGTTCCGTTCGCAAGCTGAACTCGCTCTGATATGCCTACCAATCCATAGTTGCCAGAGTTAACGAGTGATAAGAGATTTTCTGGAACCTGGAATCCCGACCCGTTATCCTCCACTGATAAACAAACCTGATCTGGCACGAAAATCAGTTTTAGGGTCAGGCGACTCGCGTGAGCATGTTTAATGGCATTGGACATCGCCTCTTGAGCAATTCGGTAAAGTGTAAGTTCGAGTTCGTCTGCTAAGCGATGTGGCTCTCCCTGAAGCTCAAATCTGGTCTGAAGACTCTCAGCCTGCTCTCCCTGGATCAACGCACGCAAAGCAGGGACCAGGCCCAGGTCGGCCAGGTAGGTCGGGCGCATGGCCTGGATCATGTGACGGACATCCACAATGACCCGATCGACCATCGAGCGAAGTTCGTGCAGGCGATCTTCGGCTTTGTCGGGATCACGCTTTACCGTGCGCTGGACCATCTGGACCCGCTGATTAAGCGCAATCAGAGCCTGGACCGTGTCATCGTGCAGATCGCGTGCCAACCGGAAACGTTCATCTTCTTGGGCACGGGTGATTGCGCCGATATAGTCACGCAAGGTAGCCTGCGCATCGCGTAACTGGGTCGCCATTTTAACGAGCGTTTCTCGCAGATCGGAGATTTCCCGGATACCACCGATTGGCCCCTGAAGTTGCTCCAAATTACCAGTGGGTAACAAAGCAGCTTGCTGGCGCAGACGTTGTAGAGGACGCACAATTCGCACTGCGCCAAAGCCCAAGATCAGCACACTGAGCAGCGTAATGGGCAGCACCATGAGTGGTGCAAACTGGGACAATCGCAGTCGTGAATTCGTAATTTCGTGCCAGGGTTCGGCCATAATCATGCCCCAACCCATCCCTGACACCGGGCTGTATGCGACAGTCATTCCGCCCTGTTTAATTTCTGTGGACCCTGGTTTTCCTTGCAGCACCGCACTGGCATTCAGACGGTCCAAAATGGACTCGTCCAGTGTTCCGCCATCGGTTCTAAAGCGCAACCGCCCCTGGTCATCCACCAGATAAATCACAACGGCATGATTGGAGTGCAGTTGATCAGCGATCTGTGGAAAACCAAGCATGGTTAACGACACACAGCCGACCAGTTCAAAGTCTGCCTGAACGTGAGTCAAGAGGATCACATCAGGCCGATCCGTTGTGCAGGCCAATGCATCTGGGGGCCAGTTGCTTGCCTGTTCGCCACGCAGAAATAACCCCCGGTCAAACATCTCGACCAAATAGGGTTCGTCTGCCGCCAGTCGAGCCAGTGTCAAACCGGAATCCAGGTGCTGTTGGATCAGGGCCAATCCCATCCGGTGCTGCTCAATGCGGGTAGCAAGATCGTCCGCCGCAAGCTGAATCGCGCGTTCATCCCGCGCACGCACCAAATCCTGCATCGCACTTTCGTGCCAGGTAATGCTCAGGAACGCCCCTACGGATAGCACAATCGCCAGTGGTATCACAAAAAACAATATCAACTGAACAGATAACATGCTCCACCACTGGTGCAGTTCCGAATGCGGCGCAACAGTGCTAAGTTTTGCGCGTTGAGATCGTCCGCCCGTGATCGTGTGCCACACTGCTCGAAGGTTAAGACTCACCCACATCATACTTCATTACATCCGCTAACCTAGCCTGACATTATCCCAATTCAGGGTGCTGTAGAATACGCCATTTGGCGTATATTTTCTTCTCTCAAAACGGATTATAGTTGTTTGTGAATTCTGTTACCGGACGAGAGATGACAATGCATTTTTCGAAGCGTTATCCAGGCTTGATAATTTTGCTGCTGTTGGTCGTGCTGGCATTATCCGCTTGCGGTGGAAAAACGGGTTCTTCCGATACAACCAACGAGGCCAATCTACCCGACTTCGTTAAAAAAGCGCCTCCTAGAGTCAGGGAAGCCTACCAGTTTGCGGTGGATCACCCCGATGAACTGTCCAAGTACCCCTGCTACTGCGGTTGCGGCGCGATGGGACACACCAGTAACTTGAGCTGTTACATCAGCGACCGTGCTGAAGATGGCACGATTACCTTTGATAACCATGCGGTAGGTTGTGGCATCTGTGTGGACATCACGCAGGACGTGATCCGTCTGCGCAGCGAGGGCGAGTCTGCGCCGGAAATCCGCGCCTATGTAGACGCGCAGTACAGCCCGTTCGGCCCTTCGACCAATACTCCCCTTCCGTTGGAGTAAGGGTATGCGCTGGCTGCACACTGCTCGAATCTGGCGCTTGCCCCTTCTCATTGGGTTGCTCACACTGGCATGGTTGGTCTTTCCGTTCCCAGGAGCGAAGGCTGCCACCACTCGCCATATCACCCTGGACGCCAGTCAGTTCGCGTTTTCGCCAGGCAGAGTGCATGTTAACCAGGGAGATCGAGTTGTTTTTACTGTGGCAGCCCAGGACGTAGTCCATGGCTTTTACCTGGATGGCTATGGCCTCAAAACACGGGTCGAGCCGGGAGTCTCGCAGCAAATTGAGTTTGTGGCCGATAAAACAGGCAAGTTCCGGTATCGTTGTTCAGTGAACTGTGGTTCGCTCCATCCCTTTATGATCGGCGAACTGGTCGTGGGTTCAAATACCCCGTTCTGGCGGGCGACGGGACTGATAGTGCTCGCTGCGATAGGCATGTTGGTTTATCTGTGGCAGTCAGGCAGAGTGCAGGAGATGAAACAAGATGGGACACTCCAAAGTTCGACACCGTAAGAAGCAGCGTTCGCTGTTCAAACAGAATTTCTGGCTTCCGGTGGTCGTGGTAGGGGCACTGCTCCTGGTAGGGGTGGCTGCCATCCTTTCTGGGCAGAAAAACAAAAATGGGACTTCGTCTTCGGGATCAGATCAGTTTGATCCCAACTTTAAGCCCGAAGTCACCGGAGCGCCACGTGTAATGGTGCCGCAAGACTATATAGATTACGGTGAGGTCAAGCTGGGCACAACCGTGACCACCACTTTTGATGTGCGGAACGTCGGCGATCAACCACTGGTCATTCTGGATGAACCGCAGGTCGAGCTTGTGGAGGGGTGTTGACCGCCTCGCGCTGTCGTCAGTTCGACGACCATTGAGCCAGGCTATCAAGCGACCGTTACTCTCCAGTTCATGATGCACGGGGGTATGGGTGGGCAGCATGAGTTCAGGGTGCATCTGCGCACCAATGATCCAGAAGAACCGGAAAAGCTGCTGACGATTCGATCAAATTGGGTTGAATAAATATGGTCACACCATCACGAATCAACTTGCTGGAACGCCTCCCACTGCTCAAAACGATCCTGAAATCGCGGGCGTTCCAGCCCGTGTTGATGCTGATCACGCTGTTTGTGTTTGTCCTGGCGATCCTGACCGGCTTATTCGGCACGCCAGCGGGCAGCCGGAACTTTAACATCATTTTTGTATGGATCGTCTGGTGGGCACTGCTCATCATCGTGATGGTGCCGTTCTTCGGGCGGCTGTGGTGCGCCATCTGCCCGATCCCCGCGCCGGGGGAATGGCTCCAGCGGCGGGGCATTATCCAGCGTCGGACCGGGCGGCTGCTCACGCTCAACCGCCGCTGGCCGCGCCGCCTGAAAAACATGTGGCTGCAAAACTTCGGATTCTTAGGCGTGGCGATGTTCAGCACGATTATCCTGACACGCCCCAGTGTGAGCGCCTGGGTGCTGTTCAGTTTTTTGCTGGTTGGAGTCATGCTGAGTGCCGTCTACAAAAACCGGATATTCTGCCGCTATGTATGCCCGGTGGGGGGATTCATCGGGTTATATTCGATGCTGTCCCCGGTTGAATTAAGGGTCGAAGACCAGGGCATTTGTGCTTCTCACACCACCAAAGACTGTATCACTGGCAACGAACACGGCTACGGCTGCCCCTGGATGGTTTTCCCCGGCAATCTGACGCGCAATACCTACTGTGGATTGTGTGTGGAGTGCCTGAAAACCTGCCCGAAAAATAATATTGTGATCAATCTGCGGCCTTTCGGCAGTGATCTGATGGTAGCGAAAGAGCGCCGTCTGGACGAAGCCTATAAGGCGTTTATCATGCTCGGCTGCGCGCTGCTGTATTCAGTGGTGCTGCTCGGTCCCTGGGGCTGGCTCAAAAACTGGGCCAATATGGACACCCTGCCCCATTGGGCGATCTACGCCGCTGCTTTTTTGGCGATCAACTTACTGGTTTTGCCCGGCCTCTTCTGGCTGGTAACAGTTGCCTCGCGCAGGCTGTCGGGTCAGGCTGTGCCGCTGCGCCGTCTGTTCGTGGATTATGCCTATACCCTGGTGCCGCTCGGTCTCTCCGGTTGGATTGCGTTCAGCCTGGGGTTTGTACTGGTCAACGGCAGCTATGCACTAGGTGTTGTCTCTGATCCATTCGGGTGGGGCTGGAACCTGTTTGGCACGGCCCAGGCAGGCTGGACTCCACTCTGGCCGACGCTGACCGCCTTCTTGCAGGTTGGCACCTTGACCGCCGGGCTGTTGTTTTCCGTCAATACAGCCTACAAAATTGCGCGACAGAACAGTCAGGATCATCGTCTCGCCTTCCTGGCGACTCTGCCCGTAACCGGATTTCTCACCCTGGTGACACTGGGATTCTTGCGACTTTATCTAGGATAGTCATGGAACGACGAGAAAGATTCGCTATCGCTGTGGTTCTTTTGATCTTAATCGGCCTACCTGCCGCCGCACTGGGTTACCAGTACTGGCTGCGCCCTGCACTTTCCTCCACACGGATGATTGATATTCGCGCGGCGGCTCCTGAAGCGGGCGGTTTCCAGCCTGACGCGATCCAGGTGAACGCCGGAGAAACCGTCACGCTGCGTTTTTCCTCAACAGATGTCACGCAAGGGATCGCTATCGGACCGGGGTTAGGGATCGACCTGGGGCATGTTGATCCGGGTCAGGTCAAAGAAATTACCCTGACGTTTGACCATGCAGGAACTTACACTTTCTATTGCAACAGTTGGTGCAGCCCGGATCATTGGCGAATGCGCGGCATTGTCCAGGTCGATGATCCGGCGAATCCTGGGGCGCTTCCGACTTCCCAGCGCGATCCGGTAATCGAGGCGCTGATCGCTGAAGGAGTCGATATTGACGACAACGTTCACACAGATGACCATCCGCTGCCCGTGATTTCTTTAGATCGGGTTCCTTCTGTGGCGCGCGGGGAAATGCTCACTTCAACAGTGAACGTCCCTGCTGATTTACAGAATGCCGCCTGGCGGCGTTCCCACAGCCCGGCCCAGGCGCTCGATCTGCTGATAGCAGACAATCCCAGTATGGGTCGCGCGGAACTGGCAGATGTGATCGCGTATTTATGGTCAGGTGGATTATCCGCAGAGCAGATTACGGCAGCACAAACCCTCTACAACAAAAACTGCGCGGCCTGTCACGGAGAAACAGGCGCGGGCGATGGCCCAGTCGCTTCTTCGACGGAGAACAATCCGGTCATCTTTGCTGATGCGGGTTATATGTTTACCCGCCGCGATGATGTGTTGTATGCCAAGATTCGACGGGGCGGCATGGGGACGGACATGCCCAATTTTGGAACGCTGTTTACTCAGGACGAAACCTGGGCGTTGGTCAATTATCTGCGATCATTCTCTGGAACGGGGCAAGGCCCATTGGGGGACGCTCACTAACAAGCCTTACACATCATGGCTGGGAATCGAGATCAGCCCTAACTGAACCGCTTTTGTCACTGCTTCGGTGCGGGTTCCAACCTCTAACTTGGCGTAAATGCTTGCCAGATGTCCCTGTACAGTGCGCGGGCTGATCTTTAATTGATAAGCAATCGCTTTATTGGTCAAGCCACGCGCGGTCCAGGCCAATACGCCTAATTCGCGTTCGGTCAAATCCGTTGGCCCGGTTTCCGCCTGAATGATGCCGACAAGGCGGGCGATAGAAGGGTCAAGCACGCGCTTACCTTCGTTCACGTCGCGCACCGCCTGGACAATGTCATCCGCGTCGGCAGATTTCATCACATAACCATTGGCTCCCGCTTCGAGCGCCGCCAGCACATAAGGATCGTCGTCATAGGCCGTGAGAATCAGAATTCCAACCGCCTGTCCGATAACCAGACGAATTTTCTGGGCCGCCTCGATACCGTTACAGCCGGGCATCTGAATATCCAATACGACCACATCCGGCTGGTGCTCCCTGGTGAGTTCTACCGCCTGAAGGCCGTTTTCAGCCTCGGCCACGACCTGAATATCGTTCTCTTCTTCCAAGAACTCACGAATACCCCGGCGCACGACTCCGTGATCGTCGGCTAACAATACCCGGATCGCTGATTTCATTGTTTTACCCTGTTCATCTAGAGAATGTCAGCCTTTCTCTCTATATTATGGCACTGATGGTTCAGGTGAACGATACGCCATTTGGCTGATCTACCCGCTGTAATTTCGACTATGATGCGCCAAATGGCGTATTACTTGCCATTGGGGTCTGTGTTATTGTGAGAAGAGTCTGACAGTGACAGCTACAGACCGTTTGGCACAAGAGGAAATCAGAAATGAAAATGAGTTTAGCGATTCTATTAACTGCCGTACTCCTGGCAGTCACACTATTCATTGGGACCCAAACAGCGCCCACGTGGGCCGGGGCAAATTCCACAGCAACACCGACCGGACATGCCGGACATCACGGAGGGTCAGAGCCAAGTGCTACACCTGCCGAAGTGAATTCAACCCCATCGCCCGATAGTGGTATGATGGACATGGGTGATATGGGCATGATGGATCACATGACAACAACACCCATGATGCCAATGGATGGCATGGATATGATGGGCGGTGATACCGGGATGGGACATGCTATGCAGCCTATCAACGCCGAGGGTGTTCCCCCCGCGACTCAGGATAAAGGCGGACAGCCCCTGGAACTTCGGGTTGAGGACGGCGTCAAAGTTTTTGAGCTAACGGCACAGCCTGTGCTGTGGAAGATTCTGGATGATGTGACCGTGACAGCCTGGACCTACAATGGTACCGTTCCCGGACCGATGATTCGCGTGACAGAAGGGGACACGGTCCGTATTATCTTCAAGAACGACTTGCCCGAACCGACCACGATTCACTGGCATGGTATGGAAATTCCGAACGCGATGGATGGTGTCCCCGGCATGACTCAGGACGCGGTCCAGCCAGGGGAAACCT
>JACRBK010000488.1 GCA_016234525.1 Chloroflexota bacterium | reverse complement strand
GTGATCAGTTCGGGCAGGCCATACGCCGTCGGGATACAGTATCGCTTTCGTTCAGCAGGAGCCGTGCAGAGGCTGAGATCATTAAACCACACGACCACATCAGCTTTGGGATCAAGTTCGGCCCATGCGTCTTGATCAGAGGGGACCGCATCGGAGCGCAGCCCGGCATAGATCAAGGGCCAGAGCGGATAATTAGAATAAACTATTCCATCAGGGCGGGAATCTTGTAAAGCGCGGATGATCGGGGAATCGTGTTCGGGGTGGTAATCCGTTTTCGACGAAGCGCGAACCTGGGAAATCACGCGATCTGCCGGGTAGATCAGCCACAGCGTGATCACCACCGCGACCAGCAGCGTACCCGCCGCTGGAATCTTGTTGAACGAGGCGCGCTGGTTGAGCCACCCCGCAAGCCGATCCGCCATGATAAATACCACCAACATCGCCGGCATATAGATCGGACAAAGATAACGGTCATCAATCACCGTGAGGTTCATAAGCCCTGAACTCCCCACGATGAAAAACATAGGGTAACTCATCAAAAAGATCACGAGCGGCAGTATTTCCGCCGGGAAAGGCAGGGCGCGGATCATTATTTGCAGCGTCAGATGATGCTCGCGGCGATAGACCAGCAGCAGCCAGAGAATCAACAGCACCAGCAGCACGGCAGATGCCCTGAAATATCCAAACGAGACCCCTTCAGGGAAGAACCAGCGGAATAATGTAAAATAAGAATCGCTGAAGTTGTCTCGCAGGGCAGCCACCGGTTCGTTCCGCTCACCCGTCAGCGTATTTGTCTCAAGATAATTACGCAGCATCCAGGCCGCCAGCGGCACAGAGGCGATCACACCGAACACGAAACCGTACACAAAACGTTTGATCCAGGGTGTGCCGCGCATCAGCAGGAGAATAGACAACCCTCCGGTCAGTGTAAGCGCAATGCCCAGGTAACGCTGTAGACACGCCACCGCCACCACTGCCCCGGCAGCGACCAACAGCGACCAGTGCCGCTCACTGATAAAACGTAAGAGAAAGTGCAGCGCCAGCAAAGTGAACAGCACAAACAACGGTTCGCTGTAGGCGAAAAATGTAATCAGGACAAAAGGATAGGAAAACAGGATGCTCAGCGTGCCCAACAGGGCCAACCACCGCGAGGTGAGAAAATGGTCAAACCACAGCCCACTGCCGATGATAATAGCCATGAGGGTCAGGCCATTAACCACCCGCAGGATGTGCAGCAGCGGCACATTGAAGGCATCGCTGATCACATTCAAGACAGCCAGCATCGTTGGATACAGCGGGGCCCAGTGGGCCATCAGATCACCATCCCACTGCCGCCAGCCGTCACCCGCTAACAAGGAACGCGAAGCAGAAATATAGGACACAGCGTCCGGCGATGTCCCTACCCCTTGAGGCGTGCCAACCCACACGAGAGCGAATCCTGCCAGACCAAGCACAAATAACAGCGTCATCCATATAGTGCGCTGTTCAAGGTGCTTCGTTAGCTTCATGCCGTTTTAGTCCCTCTGGGTTGAGATGCAGCCGGTAATCCGTGAACCGAGATGGCTCAGTCCGCCAGGGCCGCAATCGTCTGGTATTCACCCGTCTTTCGGGCAACTTCTGTTCTGTATCTGTCAGCAGCCATGATCGCTTCATAGGCGCTCCAGAAAAGGCGATCTTCGCCCAGGTGTTCAATAATGTGGGCGCGATCCAGATAGGTACGCACCGGGTCATTCAGCCCAGCCAGATACACACGCCTGCCGCCTTTTTCCAATCGTTCAATCAGGCTTTCCAGCGCCTCGACGCCGGAGGTATCCAGCAGCGCCACGGTGCGGAAGCTCAAGATCACGTCCTGCATCCCGTTCAGCGCTTCGAGCGCGGTATTAAAAAGATTCACGGTGCCGAAAAACAGCGGACCGACTACATACACCACCACGATACGGTCAGCGGCGTATTTCATCTCGTAACCTTCCTGGCGCATCTTTTCCACCGAGACAGGCTGCATCACCACCTTGATCCGGCTGATCTGTACCACAAAGATCACCGCCGACAGTCCAACGCCCAGAATAATCGCCTGAGTCAAATCCAGCGCCACCGTCGCGCACAAAGTGAGGATAAATGAGGCTACCGCGCTGCGAAACCGCCGCTGGAAAATGACGTTAATTTCGCCCCACTCGTTCATACGCCAGGCCGTCACCGCCAAAATTCCGCCCAGCGCCGCCAGCGGCACTTTGGAGATAACCGACGAGAGCGCCAGCACGACGATCAGCAGCATCGACGAATGAACCAGGCTGATCACCCGCGTGCGCCCGCCGCTCTTAACCGCCACACTGGTACGCGCAATCGCCGCCGTTGCGGGGACACCGCCGAAAAACGGGATGACGATATTACCCAACCCCTGCGCGATCAATTCCTGAGCGGAATCGATTTTCTGCCCGGTCATTTTACTGCCGACTGATCCGCACAACAAACTCTCAATTGCACCCAGCGCGGCAATCGAAAAGGCGGGCATGATAAAATCGGGCACGTTTTCCCAGGGGATATGACTCGGCAGCAGGCGGGCATCGAGCAGAATACTCTGCGGGATCGCACCGATCACCGGCACATCGAGATCGAACAGCACAGTGACCCCCGTCGCCGCGATCAACCCCAGCAGCGATCCCGGAAAACGCGCGTTCCAAGTCTTAGGCCAGAGCGCCATGATCAGGATCACCAGCACACTGAGCGCTACGGCGTAGCCGTTGGGTGTGTAGTCGAACCGGAAATAATTGCCCAGTTTGACCAGGGAATTTTCAGCGGACTCGGTTTTGACCCCCAACAGGTTATCGATCTGCCCGATGAAAATAATCACCGCGATCCCGCTGGTAAAGCCTGCCAAGACCGACGAAGGGATGAAGTTCACGATCTGGCCCAGGTTGAAAATACCCAACAGCAGGATAAACACCCCGGCCATAGCCCCGGCCATCCAGACACCTTCCAGGCCGTAACGGCTCGCCAACACGATCAGCACCGCCGACATGGCCCCGGTCGGGCCGGACACCTGAAAGCCTGCGCCGCCCAGCCCGCCGATCAAAAACCCGGCTAAGACGGCTGTCACCAGCCCCGCCGCTGCCGTCGCGCCGGAAGCGACACCGAAGGCGAGCGCCAGCGGCAGCGCTACCGCCGCCACCGTGATCCCGGCGAGTACATCGTGTTGGAATGCCTGGGCGTTATAACCTTGAAACTCCGCGCGCCAGATTGAAAGTAGATTGGGGAGCGTGATTCGCATCATAGAATAATACCTTATCATCGAACAAAAACATAACCGGCCTCACAACGAAGCCGGTTAAGCAACGAAACGTCAGCAGTATAACACCACACTGGGGTGTTGGGGATACTCAATTTGGTGATTCTGGACAAAAAATGGACAATTGAACTTCTATTTTTACAGGTTAAGTAGATACCGTCCTCGTTTCGGGAAGGCGCGCGAATGAAACGTCCACTGTTATGGGCATTGGCCCTCTTGGTTCCGGCAGCATTGTATATCTTAGGGGCCGCTCACGGCGCGCCGCGCCCAGAATATTCTCCCTCGACCACGCAGCACGCCCGGCTCAACCCGAACACTATTTATCATCCTGACGAGTTCGCCTATGTGGGCATTCCCTACCGGATGCTGCTGCACAAAGAATGGAATCCGCATTATTACCATAATCCATCCCTGAATCTTTATACCAACCTGGGGATGTTTATGTTGAGCAATGCCAAAGCCCTGCCCCACAACACCGATTACGGTGAACGAGAAATTGCGCCGTTCGCGCTCTATTTTTCGGCACGTTATTTTTCGGCGCTCTATACCCTCCTCAGTGTGGTACTGTCCTATCTGGCGGGGCGTGTCGCCTTCAACCGCAAGGCCGGAATCATCACAGCGGCCTTGCTTGGTTTATCACCGTTGATGGTGCAGCACGCCCATTATGCCACGCCCATCGCGCAGACCACCCTATTATCCACCGCCGCTGTCGCCTGGGCCGTGCTGCTGCTGCGTGATCGCCTGCCTCTATGGATCGGGTGCGCGGTGGGCGGCCTGTTGGTCGGGCTGGCGATGTCGGCCCGCTACAATGCCGCTACCGTTGGCGTGGTGAGCGGACTGGCGATGCTCGCCGTCACAGGACAGCAGCGCCGTTTTTTGCCCTTGCTGGCTGGGGCAGCCGCCTTGCCGCTTGGATTCGCGCTTGGTACACCGGGTATTATCTTCGCCACGCACGAAGTGACCGGTCAGATTCAAGACATTCTCGACTGGTATAAGACGGAGGGCGGCGGGCCCGGATTTACAGCAGAACGTGGATTAGAGTCGTTTTATTATCATTGGCGTTATGTGGCGCTGGTC
Organism: Chloroflexota bacterium; assembly: GCA_016234525.1. Lineage (GTDB taxonomy): Bacteria > Chloroflexota > Anaerolineae > Aggregatilineales > Aggregatilineaceae > JACRBK01. The sequence goes on along the minus strand of JACRBK010000488.1, from coordinate 25 downwards.
GCCCTCGGTCCTGCTGCTCTGCTGG
>JACRBK010000491.1 GCA_016234525.1 Chloroflexota bacterium | reverse complement strand
CGGGTAAACGCCTGCTCCACCTGCCCATCTTGTTCCAGGGCTTTGAGCGCCTCTATCACCGGTTTGCGCTGCGAACGCAGCGCCCGGTAGATGTCGCGCACAGAGAGTTCGCCGGATTGACCAGACAGAAGTTTGAGAATGCGGGTTTCCAGGCGTGTTTCTTCATTTTCGCCCAGGTCGTGCAGCAGCCGGTGAGCGGAGGCACGCCAGGTTTCTGCCATCTGTTGGGCGCGGTACCAGTGCGCAGCCCGCACCACCGGACGGCTCTGCCGCCGTTCGCCGAGTGAGATCCAATCCAACGCGGCCAGGATGATGGCCGTCTTCAGCGCCTGGATATGTAACCGTCCGTAGACCCCACGCAGCCGATCATCTAGCGGTGCGTCAGGCGCGGTCATCGCCCGCAGCGCCTGCTCGTAAGCACGCAGCGGTTCCCAAAGTTCCGAAGCCGTTAGCGACCAGGGTTCGAGCAAAGGCGCATCACCCAGGGCTTCCGGTCCCGGTGGTACAGGCAGTGCTTCATGCAGCTGACGAATCAGCGAGACTAAGGGTTGGGGAAGCTGGCTGTCATTGGAAGCGGAACGTTCGGCATAATCTGGCTCTGGGGTCAACAGGACAAAGCGCGCCAGCGTGCCGTTATGCCAGTCCCCCACCGTCAGCGACGCGGCCAGTTCCGCCGGGGTTGCTGCGCCTAAAATGGACAATGCCGCGTCCTGAATCACGACTAATCCCCGGTTGTTGGTGTTCGAATCCATGTGTGCTGGGCAGTCGTAGAGCTGCATGATCAACTCTTTCATGCCCGCCATGAAATCTCGCCCGAAGGATTTAAACAATGCCGAGAGTTCGTCGCGTGCGATACCGCGCTGAGCGGCAAAGGTGTTGCCCCGATTGAGCCGCTCGCGGTCACGCTGGGACAGGCTGTCGAAGTTAGGTGGCAGCACACCACCCAACATACACATAAACGCCTCGGGGGATCCCGGCTGAGGCAGCAGCATGTGCGGGATAGCCGCTCGTGCCAGATCCACCGCCAGGTTCAACCCGGCGGATTTGCGGTAGTAGGTGGACACAGCCACCAGCATGAGATAGACATTGGGGAATACACGCTGTCCCCAGGGGGTGTGGATGTACAACCGTCGCCCAATCGCCAATGCGGCCAGCCACAACCCCGCCCCTTGATGAAAGCCCAGCGGGGTTTCATTCGCCGCGCCGCCTGCCCAGGTGACATACGCATCCAACCACTGCCCGACCTCAGCCGCCTGCTGAAGCTGCTCACCTGTGAGACGAGCGGAGGCAGGCAAATCGGGCACGGTATTCACCTCAACCTTAACCAGTGGTTCCGGGAGTGGTCCATGGGGATCGACCCAAAAGGTGCCCGCCAGCCCGACCGGACCCAGCAGGCGGCGAAGAAAATCCATATCATGCGAGGTGGTCAGGTCCAGGTGAGACAATATCAAGTGCGCCAACGTACTGCCGGGCAGGTCGCGCCATTCTAGCCCGACCAGGGCACGCGCCAGCACATAAGCATCTGTTTTGGGCAAGGGATTAGCCAGAAGATTCTGTGCCATCATCCCAACCTCCGAGAGTGGACTGTAGGTTGTCTAGTGGAGGGGGCGTCATGAGTGATATCCTTTCGCTCGATGGCCGTTCACTACAGCCTAGCATAGGTCGCGTTTGAAGTTAATGAAATTTGTGCAGTCTTTTGGATCAATTTGTGCTGATTTTGCTTAGTGGCCCTATAAACGGGTTATGAAAGGAGCTATATCTGGAAAGAATCACAACAAACTCCGGCTAGATAGAGGGAAAAACAAACAAGAGGCTATGGGTTAGAGGGAGACCAATACCGCAGCAGCCAACACAGACGTGATGCTAACCATGATCCCCAGGCTGACCTGTGTTAGGGTATGATGACCGGTGACGACCCGCGCCCAAGCAGTGGCCAGCACCGCCCCTACTCCAGCCAGTGCCAGCGGCATCGAGTCAATCTCACCCAACACCATGAAGGCGGCGACGATGCCGGAGATCACGGCAGCATGGGCAGAAATCTTGGTCAGGCGAGCATTAACCGTGTATTGGAGCGGCACCCAGAGAGCCAGAGTCAGCAGTGAAAACAACAACCTCGGGGATGCCTCTAATGCGATGGCCAGCCCGGTGCAGATCAGGATGCTCAACTCCCCTGTCAGATAGAGAATGTGGCGTGTCTCGCGCTGGTAAACATAACGTCCCCGCCGCCGGGCGAGCTGCACCAACAGTGCTGTTGGCCCAAGCAGCAGCACGGCTATAAAAGTAAGCCAGGCCAGTGCCTCTCGCCGCGGAGTATCGTTCAGCACGACGACCAGCGCCGGGATAAACACGGTAAATGGGTGAAATATAAAACCGAGCAGCCAGCCCAGGCGATTCCTGTTATGTGGAACGGGATCACTCATCGGTTTACACTCCCCAACGCTTTGATTAGATCGTCATAATTGGAATACTGCAAGAGTAATTTCTCTATCCTCTGCCGCCAGGGATCATGTGGTTTCAGTTCCTCATAGTGATCCAGGAGGTTGATCACAGAGACATACGTCATCCCTTCCACGTACTGCGGGCGCAGGATGTGTCGCCAGCGAAAGGGTTCACGTTCGAAAAATACCTGGCGCTGAAGATAGCTTTCAAAGGCAGCAACGCGGAAGTAGCGGTAGAGCTGCAGCGGCAGGCTAAGCCGTATCATCCAGTGGTGCGGAATCAGGATGACAAACAGGCAGCCTCCAGCCACCATTGCGCGCGGAACCAGGCTGGGCAGCGGGTTATCCACACCGGTCAACAGGATGGGGGGGATGAACAGGATGGCGAGCACAGCACTGGCAGCACAGGTCCAGCAGAACACCAGCATCGCCAGGTGACGGACCCGCATCGGAGCGACCAACTCATGCCGGAACAGCCAGGTATTGATCGGAATAAACACCCGCACAATGAGCGGCAGGGCATACACCTCGAGCAGCCAACGCAGCATATAAAAGGTGCTTAACACAGTGATCTGACCGGCCAACCTGAGCGCCATGACCAGCACCATCAGGACAAAGACCAACGGCGCACAGTAGATCAGGGCAAGGTGCAGCTTTTCGGACTGGCGCGGAATTTGCCGGTCACGCGCCAGAATGTGAAGGCTGAGCGCATAACATACCGCCACATTCAAGGAGAATGTGACGCTCAGCCAATGCGCCGCGGGGCGTCCCCCAAACGGGCGATTAATCACCGCCGCTAAGGACTCAACCCGCATGGACACCGCTATCGCAATCGAGATGAAAATCGTCCAGGTGAGCAGGGCGTATCGATCCACCGGCTTTGACTGGCGCAGACCCCGTCGAATGCTCGTGATAACCAGCACCCAGATCACCAGGCTAAGGACTAGATCAGCCATTGTACCCCAGGGAGCGCGCAAAACGGGTCACCGATTCCAGGCTGCTGGGTGGACCGGTCAGGGCTGCCAGCCGCTCGACCTGCATGAGTTCGACCTGCACACAGCGCACGAACCATTCGGCGGCGTGTTCGTCCTCATCCTGCGTGATCTGGCTGGTATGCAGCCTGCCATATGGTGGCGGTCCGTCCTGCTCTAGATCGACCAGCAGTTCCTTGAGAAGCGCCGGTAGTTTTTTCCCGCGATGGCCCAGCACAATATGACCTAACTCATGCAGCACGATATGAATCTTGTGAATACGGTGGGTGTTCTGATTGTAAAACACATAATCCCGTGTTTTGCCGTTGACCCAGAGGCCGTGTACACCGTCAGAAAAGGGGTGGCTGCTCACCACCAGCTCTCGTTCG
>JACRBK010000056.1 GCA_016234525.1 Chloroflexota bacterium | reverse complement strand
GGACCGGCTGTTAGCCGCCAGCCCGTTGAGCGCGTTTCCTGGCACGGGTGGGCTGATGGGCGAAGAGGTGGTACTGCTGCCGCCGCAGGTCGTCGGCGCGGGCGAAGGCAAGATCGTGATCAATGTAATCATGCCGGAAGGGTATAAGTACAATAATTCGGCCCCCTTCACCGCTATCTGGCCCGATAACCCGGTCGCGCAGATCGCCCCGGATTCGCGCGAAGTGCGCATCGTCCACCCCGAAGGACCAGTAGAAGTATCCGCCACGTTTGTCGAAGGACAGGGTGATGTCCCGCTCGATCTGACGATCTATTGGTGCGAAGGGGTGAATGAAACGCTGTGTTTTGTGGACCGCGCCAAACTGGTGCTGCCGCTGACGGTGCTGCCGCAGAACGACGCCCACATCGCCACTTTTGATCGCGAACTGGTTCCGCCAACGGTGCAGAATACGTTGGGGTAAATTCCTCTGATTTTACCAGGGCGGGCACACGTTGTTTTGTGTAAGGGCGCTGCTTGCTGCGCTAAAAACGGCCTCGCCCCCTACCCCCTCTCCATGCAATCTGGGAGAACGACACTTTTCACCATAAACGTTTGGCTGGGGCAAAGAAAAGCCCTGGCCAAACGGGTTCATGCCGAGCCAGGCAACCGGTCAAGAGACGCAGACCGCAGCGAAAAATGCTAAATCGTTTGCGCGCGCCGCGTGTGACCCGCCGTAAGAGGTCGGGCGAGTGTAAGGCGAGCGTGCCGTAGGTCAAGGTCCAGGCATAGGCTAAGGCTAAGACCAGGATCAGCCGTTCGGCATGGTCGGGCTGCCAGACGCGCGAACGCTGCCACTGCCAACCGCCGCTTTTGAGGTCACGAAAGCCCTCTTCTTGCCAGACGCGCAGGGTATAGTGCTCGCCCAGCGTCAGCGGGTCATTGGCGACCAGACACCAGGGTTCGGCTTGACCGGGTGCCCACAAGACATGGACATAGGCGCGCAGTCGTCCGCGTTTTTTGAACACTACGCCATGACCAAACCACTGTTGACCCGGACGATGCACCAACCGCCAGAGCGGCACATACTGCCCCTGGCGCGTCAAGACCTGGGTGTGGTTCTGCACGCGGAACAGATAACGCCAGCCCAAGTCCGCCACGGCCTGACATAACGCCGGGCTGGTGCCAATCCCGCGATCCGCCTGCACTAACGGCGGATAGGCAAACACCCCGACCGCGGCAATGAACGCCAGCATCTCGCCGATGAGTTGGACCTGCCCATCATGCGTCCGGTAGCAGCGCCACACCAGCGGGATACAGCGCTGCTGATACGCCAGTCCCACCATCATTACGCTCAGATGCGCCCCCAGTTTCGTTTCATCCACCAGCAACACCACTCGGCTGTGGTCATACGCGCTGGTGACCCAGCGCACCCAGCCTTTCAGACACAGCATCAGGTCGAGACGCGGGTTACTCAGCCACCGTTGGAAGCGCCGTTCCAAACTATCTGGTCCCCCAAACCTCCCCAGTTTTTCCGCCACCTTGGTTAAGGCACTGTGTTCCGCCCAGATCACTCCCAGGCTGAATAAGGCCAGTCCTTTGACCTGCCACTTCCCCAACCCCGGCACATAACGCGCAATCTGCTCCATCCATTGGTACACTATTTCTGGGCTCATCCTGTTGTCCTTGTGGTTTTCTGATACCTTACAAGAACATAGCATGAGCCTTTTTTCAAACCTTATCCCCCAAAACTGTCGTTCTCCCAGCACCGATGGTGCAGTGGGGAGGACCCTATGCCTTTATCAAGTGGAACCAGATCACCTATATCTACGATCTCGAAGCAGAAAAGGTGATCACCACGTTCGCACAGCAGGAGCGTGTATACCTCAGTGACAAACCGCTCAACTTTGCTGTTTCCCCCGATGGGCAATTCCTGGCGTGGATCGGGGGATGTAATATGTCCACCAGGGGAGCCTGTATCTGGGATTGGGCTGCCGAAACCGGTGTAAGGGTTATGCCGAATCCGACCATTCAGGAAGGGGATGAAAGTGAGCACGGTGAGATCGACTGGCTCCCTACAGGAGGAATGATATTCATCAACGAAGTAGTGGCGATGCCAGGACCGGGGACAACTGCCCAGGCGATTGCTTCGGTCGATGGGAAGTATTACCGGCCCGTTGATTCTTTTCCCGGACTTTTGCCGCCCCAGGTGGATCCCGCCAGTATTCCCCATGCTGACGGCGCACCAACCGCTGGATTATCCCTGATAATTCCTGCCCATGAAAAGCACATCGGTGTTGTTGCCTGGAGTCCGGATGGACATTGGCTCGCCTCAGCACCAACCGATTTTCATGGCGATATCACCTATATCCGTAGGGGAGGACATGAAGTACGGGTATGGGATGCGATAAGCGGCGCTATGGTTGGTGAATTCCCCCTGGAACAGTGCAGCATCGCTATCTATACCCCACCGGAGCAAGATGGTTTAGTGCTGGCGAGTTACTCCGCCCAGGAGAACGGCTATGCGGGGTATATCACCGCGATGGACTGGCCGCGCCTGGATGGCAACACCGAACTGGCGCTGCTGCTCAATGAGTGTGATGACCGCTACCGGCTAGTAATCTGGGACTGGGCAGCCGGTGTTGTAACAGCGGAATACGAAGATATCACTTCCGCCGCTTTCGCGCCCGGCGGTGGACAAGTCGCGTTAGGTTATGCCGATGGACGGATCGTACTTACCGATTATCCGGAGATTGATCCCGCAGACGTGTTGGCCACCCTGCCCGCTGCGGTAGACACACTGGTCTTCAGCAATGACGGGTCACGGCTGGTCGCCGCCTCGATCCAAAGTAGCGAACAGGCCGGGGAACTCACCGCATTTGATCCATCAACCGGCGAATATTATTTCTCGATTGCTCGTTCCCCGTTCCGAACCTTAGCCGTATCTCCAGATGGAACAACTATCGCGCTGGCGCAGCGTGACGGTTTATACTGTTTTTCGGAAAGAGATCTCCCCCCTACCTTGCTTGATGGACAGACCGGGGAAACCATCGGCGCAGCCAACCCCAATTATTTCACGGCGGCATTCAGCCCGATCGGGCAAATGCTCGCTACGGGCGGATGCGGCACCGTCATCCTGGATTTAGCCACTCCGGACAATATCACCTACTATGAGCCAATTGCCCGTACCCTGGCCTGGAGTCCGGATGGCACACGGTTAGCAGCGGGCGTATCGTTTGGTATCTTCGTGTGGGATCTCCCGTGATCCCGCACCACCGACATCCGCTGCCGGGACTCGTCAGGTAGCGGTCCTACCTATCAGCGCTATGGCATAAAGGGAGCAATAGCGCTGATAGGTGTCATCACTCCCTTGCATTACCAACTATAATCGCGTATGCTAGGTTGTGTATTGTGCGTATTACCTTCGCATTACAACTATGGGGATATCCACATGGGGAAAGTAATTGTCCGCCTGAGCAGCGTATTGATGCTGGCGGGAACATTGATGATCTTTTGGGTATCGCTGCCCAAAGCCGCTGCGCAGACCGGCACAACTTTTATTGTCACAAATACAGACGACAGCGGACCGGGCAGTCTGCGCCAGGCGATTCTTGACGCGAACGCACATCCGGGCGCAGATACCATCAACTTTAATATTTCTGGTGCAGGACCACATACGATCAACCTGCTCTCCCCTCTGCCGGATATTGGCAGCAAAGTCGAGACCGGAATCTGGACGGGTAAATACTATGCCGATTTAAACAGCAATCAGGCCTTTGACTCCGGCGAGTATCGCTTCACGTATCCGAATCTCGAAGAAATAAACTTCAACTGGGGAACAGGCCGTCCCGCACCGCCATATGGTTCAACAGAACCCACACTTCCTTCCTCTGACAACTTCCTGGCGCGCTGGACCAGTACCATTACTGTGCTTCAGGAGACATCGTATACTATCCAGTCCTGGTCTGACAGCGGCGTTCGGGTGATTATCGATCCGCCGGGTGATCCTGACGCTACCCCAGGCTATGCAACCAGTTGGGCCTGGAATATCAATGATTGGGTCGATCACGGTTATCCGGCTACCCCCGAGCAGGCGATCGTAACACTAACCACCGGAACTCACACGATCCTGGTGGAATATTACGACAGCGGCGGTGATGCTCGCGTCAAGGTGGATTTCAGCCAGCCCTACACAGACAACAGCCTCATTATTGACGGCCTAAGCCAACCCGGCGCAAGCTGTGATAGCTGGCCGCCAACCCTAACTGTAGAAATCAGAGATGGCACCCCAAACACATCAATCTACTCACTGCTGACTCTGCCTGCTGGAAACAGCACAGTACGAGGGCTGGTTGTTAACAGTTTTATTGGGCACGGGATCAGCCTGTTGAGTGATCATAATGTGGTTGAGTGTAATTTTCTCGGCTCAGACGTCACAGGTACACAGCGTATAGCAGGTGATGCCTATCTTGTAATTGGCGTGCTGGTAGCGCAAGGAGCTAGCTATAACCGGATCGGAACTGATGGTGATGGAACTGCCGACGATGCTGAGCGGAACCTGATTTCGGGGAATACCATAGGTATTGAGATTACAGGGGCGGGCACTGAGTACAATATAGTTGCTGGCAACTATATTGGTACCGACATTACGGGTACACTGCCGTTGCCAAACTATGATACCTACTATGATGGATCCTATGGGATCGAAGTTTTGCTCTCTAGGGGCGCGCAACACAACCTGATCGGTACAAATAGCGATGGAGTGGCTGATGACGCCGAACGAAATATCATCGCCGGTAATACAACCACAATTGGTATCTCAATTGAGGATGTTGATACCGCTTACAACACAATCGCTGGGAATTATATCGGCACTGATGTGACAGGAACCCTGGCTTTCGGCAACCTGACAGGTATTCGCGTATCTGGGGGCCAAGCACATGACAACGTGATAGGGGGCGATCACCCGCGGGCTGGCAATATCATTGCCTACAGTCAGCAAAGCGGTATTGATTTTGAATCCGCAGGAAACGGCAATACCATTGCGCATAACCGCATCTTTTCAAATATCGGGATGGGAATCGCCCTCCGTTATGGTGATCCTACACCGAACGATTTAGGTGACGGTGATACAGGTGCTAATGAGTTACAAAACTATCCGATTCTGACCTCGGCAACCACAACCCAGGTAGACGGATCACTCAACAGCACCCCTAATTCCACCTTTACACTACACTTTTACAGCAGCGCTATCTGTGATGATACGTTGTATGGGGAAGGAGAGTTCTTCCAACCTACAACTATTCCGGCAGTGGTCACTACCAATGCCAACGGTGATGCGACCTTTAGCTTTACTTTCTCCAATCCGGTCCCTGCTGCTCATCATATCACCGCAACCGCCACCAATGCCCAGGGCAGCACTTCTGAATTTTCGCGCTGTACCTTACCTTTAGGAATTGCCCCCTCTTTTGTAGTGACCAATACCAGTGACCATGATCCTGGCAGTCTGCGTGCAGCTATCCTGATGGCAAACCTCGCGCCCGACCAAAATACGATTACATTCGATATTCCGGGCACCGGACCACATACTATCGCCCCACTATCAGCTTTACCGACCATCACTGATTCGGTCGTCATCGATGGAACCACGCAGCCCGGCGCAAGCTGCGATTCCTGGCCGCCTACTCTAATGATCGAGATCAATGGCCAACATGCTGTCGGATATTATGCTGTCGGACATTATGTTGTGGATGGCTTGGCAGTCAATGCCAGCCAGAGCATGATACGCGGTCTTGTAATCAATAATTTTGGCAACAGTGGTATCACATTGAGCGGCAATGGCGCCAGTATTATCCAGTGTAATTTTATCGGTACGGATGTAACTGGAACTGTTCGGGCTGGAAATCTAATGTACGGAATACTGACAACCTACTCCAACCACAACATTATTGGCACGAATGGTGATGGACACTCTGATTCCACCGAACGTAACCTGGTTTCAGCCAACGGAAACGGTATTGCTCTCAATAACTCAACTCATAACTGGGTGGCTGGAAATTTGATAGGTACTGACGTCACAGGTACAGCAGCTCTCGGAAACATAGATGATGGCGTGCAGGTGATGACTGGCAACCCGCATGATAATATCATCGGCACTAACAGCGATGGGGTTTCTGACAATCTCGAAGGCAATGTTGTTGCCGACAATAAAACAGGTGTGTTTATTCACGCCTATTCGCAGTATACGATAGTTGCCGGGAATATGATTGGGACCGATATTACTGGAACAATGCCGCTTGGTAATCAAAGAGACGGCATCTATGTCCAGATTTATGCCAAAAATAATACTATAGGCGGACCAACCACCGCTGCCACCAATATCATTGCTTTTAACGGTCAGGGCGGCATCTTATTCTCTAATAGTGGCGCGAACAACCGGGCTTCTGGGAACCGTATCCACTCAAATGGTAGATTGGGTATCGATTTGGCCCCCAACGATATCACCGGAGTTACCCCCAACGACACTGGCGACAGTGATACCGGGCCGAATAACCTGCAAAACTATCCGGTATTGATGGCAGCATCCTCTACCGTAGTAACGGGAACGCTGAACAGTACGCCTAACCGGACCTTCACCCTGGAGTTTTTCAGCAGTACGGTATGTGACCCGTCGGGTTATGGCGAAGGCGAGACGTTCCGCGCCACAACATCTCCCGCCACGATAACCACTAACAGCAGTGGTAATGCAAATTTCAGCTTCACATTCCGTGACACGATCCCAATGGGGCATGTTATCACAGCAACAGCTACCGATTCGGCTGGAAACACATCGGAATTCTCAGCCTGCGCAACGGTCTCATCAACTGGCTTTGAAGTCACCCAAACGGGAGACAGTGGATCAGGAAGCCTAGGCCAGGCCATCCTGAATGCCAATGCCCATCCCGGTGCAGATACAATCACCTTCAATATCCCTGGTACAGGGCCACGCATCATCCGACCCAGTTCGTTGCTGCCTGCCATCACCGATACGATCACGATAGATGGATGCAGCCAACCCGGTACAGACTGTTCACACTGGCCCCCTACCCTACGAGTTGAGATCGATGGCGCATTGATCACGAGTGGTCTCTACCCTACGCTTGATATTCGTGCAGACGGCAGTGAAGTGCGTGGGCTGGCCTTGAGAAATCACGGTCACGCTGGAATCTGGCTCAATGGAGCATCAAACACCTGGGTACATACCAATTATATCGGTACAAATACTACCGGCACGATTGGCAGCAGTCGCGATACCGGCGTTGGAATCATCGTCGAGGGAGAAGCCCACTACAATGTCATCGGCACGAACGGGGATGGCATCAAGGATGAAACAGAACGCAACCTGATTTCCGGTCATCCT
>JACRBK010000490.1 GCA_016234525.1 Chloroflexota bacterium | reverse complement strand
TACGGAGCAATCGGTGCCTGGTTGTATTGCACAGTGGCAGGCATCAATCCGGATATGGCACACCCCGGCTATAAACATACGCTCCTGAGTCCTCATCCTGGCGGCGGGTTAAAATTCGCGAGAGCCACACTGCAAACTCCCTACGGCAAAATGGTTTCTGGCTGGGAATATGATGGAGATGAATTCAAGTATTCTGTTGTCGTGCCGCCGAATACAACAGCGACTGTGAATCTGCCGTGTACAGGAACTGTTTCTCTCAATGGTGAGACAGTAGAGGGCCAAGTTCATGAGATCACGGCGGGTTCCTATGAATTTGTCGTTAAATCATGAACTACGGGGAAATCATCAATAACTAAGCCAGAAATCGAAAGTCATCAACGAATGAGCTAAACTGGACGGCATGAGCCGACGCGTAAACTTTCAACTGAATGACGAACAACTTGCCGAAATCGAGCAAGCCATCAATCACACCCGTATGGCCAAAAAAACTCATCCACGGGAAAATATAACCTGTGAACAAAGAAAATATCGCCTTGAAGGGCGATATTTTGTATTAAAATGATACTTATATTTTTATTGCCCCATAGATACGGTAATGTTTGTCAAACAGGGCATACTATTCGTTTTCCAAAATCGGGATCAAACGGCTGGTGTTTGGTAACCACGGCCCAGGCAAGAAGCAGCAACTTGCGAGCGCAAGCGCACAAGGCGACCTTGGCGGGTTTGCCGCGCTCGCGGAGCCGCGTATAAAAACGCCGAATGATCGGATTAGAGCGAACTGAAGCAATCGCCGCCATGTAGAGCGCGGCACGCAAACGGATATAACCACCAGAACCAACGCCACGGGTTCGATGGAGCGAGGTGCCCGACTGGCGGGGATAAGGCGCCAGACCGGCAAAAGCCACTAATTGCTCCACGGTTTGGCAGGTGGTGAAATTCAGCGTGGCAACCATCAACCAGGCGGTCGTAATCGGACCAATACCGGGAATGCTGAGCAAGGAATGCGTCGCCGCTGCCCAGTCTGAGTCCGAGCGGAGGAGCTGCTCAATTTCAGTCTGGAGGGTCTCGATTTGCTCGGTCAGGAAGGCGATGTGGCGGTGGTAACGCTCGACCACTGCCGGCTGTGCCTCCGGCCACTGCTGCAAGGCGTGCAGCCGATTGCGTTCTTGGGTGCGGATCTCCAATAAGGCATCCCGCTGGCGCAGGCGCTGATACAAAGCGTCATACAAGGGGGGCGGGGGTGTCCAAGGCAACGGCTCGAGCTTGAACCCTAACTCCATCAGGAGCTGCGCGTCGATGGCATCGGTCTTGGCACGCCGCAGTTGAGCCTGGGCTAAACGATGGGCTTGGACCGGATTGATGACGCTGACACTAAACCCTGCGTCGTGGAGCGTATACGCCAGGCGCATCCAATAGGTGCCGGTCGCTTCCATGACCACCTGACAGTGGGCGGGGTCATTGCCGGTCTGGTGAAGCTGGTGGATCAGTTGCTGATAGCCCTTGGTCGATTGCTCAACTTCTACTACGGGCCGGTGCTCATCCGGCGTGATGCCCCAGGTGGCACTCACCTGCTGAGCTGAGATATCAATGCCCACGCGTAAACTGAAGTCCGACATGGTGCTCCCCTTTTGCTGGCTAAACCAGGACCTGTCGCTCACGCAGGGCAGCCATCTCCTCACCTCGTGTATACGTAGTCTCGCTACTGGATACGGTCCAGGGTGGGTCTGCCCGTTGAGGGTGGGGAGCTGTCTATGGGACGCGGTCTACGCCGCCAGGGGGGTCTCGCTCTCACCACCATCCGCAGGAGCTGGCTTGATCATACAAGCCTGACCGTATTATACGAGGGGGTTCAAAGACACAGCTTGCTTCGACATTTGGCTGGCGACTTATAACATCATCCAGATGCTCTACGATACTCCGTACCCGGAAAATCCGCAAAGCGACCTTACGCCGGAAAAGACCGACCGTAATGCCGAAATTATTGCCCGTTATGAAGCGGGTGAGACCGGAGCCAGCCTCGCCATTGCTTACCGTATTTCGGAACAGCGTGTCAACCAGATCGTCCGAGGGCAGCGTAACTAGACCGGTAGTCTTCAACCCTATCTCGAAGCGGGCTATGCCATTGCCCGCTTTATATTTACTTAAAGTCTCCGGCATCGGTGAACCAACCATCGCTGATTTGGAACGATCACAATCGAACATTGAATAGAGCGTGTTTTCTCTCGTAAATTAGTATTTACGAGGTTTTCCTGAGCAACCGCCATAGAACTTCTTGACCTTGCTTGCAACACAAGTGATCCTACCCTGCCCGGCGCTTTTCGCTAGCTGCAATCTTAGTTGCTCCAAGGGAGGAATGCGCCCGCACCAGGGCTTGTTTTGAGACTACGGGGTTGCTGAGAAATCACTCGTGGAACATAATTATAGAAGAATTTGTCAGATAGCCCGCGCAGATTCCATGAATGAGAGATTCTATGGTAAATACCGTTGAAACTTCTACCCCAGCGAATACCCCTCAACCTATTGGACCCTACAATCATATCGTCAAGGTCGGGCAGTTTATCACCATCGGCGGAACCGCTGGGGTTGACCCGGTATCTGGTCAACTGGCTGGACCAGATACCTACTCACAAGCCGAGCAAATTCTCAAGTCATTTGAAGTCATGTTGAGGTCGGTGGGATCGGATCTCAACCACGTCATGCATATCAACGTCTTTTTGAAAGACATGCGCGATTTCGATGAAATGAACCGGGCTTACATTAAAATCATGGGAAACCACCGTCCTGCACGGACCGTTATCGGAGTAAACGAGCTTCCGAAACCCGGGGTCTTACTCACCATGAATCTGACTGCCGTTACCAGAGAATGAAGCCGATCGGGTGTATGTCGTCAACATCTTTGGGACGAACCATGGTCAGATATTTAACAGAGTGTCTTCTGCTGTGAACTCCAATACACAAAATTCGTTCAGATGCGGATCCGCTCTTTGGCCGATTTTATTGCATCACGATTAATAATTCATCGGATTGAAAATGAGGGGGCATGTCGCTCGGGCGGCTTAAGTGGCTCTCACAGTCGCCGGTATTATTGTTCCAATGCCCGCTGCTCGCGCGAACCAGCTTGCACACGGCCCCGGATAGTCCAATCGCCAGGGCTGTGGATTTTTTTGAACAGCACGATGACCTGTTCGTACTGGAATGAAGCTCTCGATCAACTGGCGTTGATCGGGCGACCAGAAACAGCGATCTTTGATCTGACCACATTTCTCCCGTGACTGAGGTTATTTGACCATACGGGCTATCTTTACAGCGCGCGGGCCGTGTTTCGCGGCCGGGACTATCCAAACTTCCGTCTCGACTATGTTGGGTTTCGGTTGGTGCGCGTCCCCCATCTTGAAGGTTTTTCTGAACGCTGATGAAAGGCGGGTTAGCGCCTGCTTTAGGTTTTGATTTGGCTCTTGGTTGTCGCGCACAGCGCGATCCGATTCTGAGACGCGGCGAAGGCATCAAGACGGTGCAGGTGAGTCCCGTCCGCGCCCCTGCACGCCATTGCCGTAAGAGGGGGTCGGGCGCATACAAAACTCAGGGCACGGCCTGGATTCGCTCCCGCCGTGCCTGCCCTTTTCTGCTACAATTAGGATCAACGTATGGCAGTGACCGCCTTGACCGTCGATTACCGCGATTACCTGAAACTGCTGTCGAAGGTTGAAGCAGCCCCGCAAAGGAATATCTGGCTGTCGTATGACGCCGAAGCGGACGTGCTCTACATCAATTTCCAGCAACCCAGCGTCGCTGCTGACAGCGAACTCACCGGCGACGACATCATTATTCGCTACGGCGACAGCGATGAAATCGTGGGCTACACGATCCTGCACGCCAGCCAGCGTTAGTCCGCTGTCGTTTGTCTGAACCACCCACCCATC
>JACRBK010000489.1 GCA_016234525.1 Chloroflexota bacterium | reverse complement strand
GATTGCTGCCATCATGTGGTATGGCGGGCGCGAAGTCATTGCGGGGCGGCTGAGCGTAGCAATGATTACGGGCTTTTTGATGTATGGAATTTCGATAGCGGGCAGCCTGGCCGGATTAGGTGGGCTGTATGGACAGTTCAGCGCGGCGGTGGGCGGTGTCCGGCGCGTGTTTGAAATCCTGGATACCCCCCCGACCATTCAGGATGTGCCTGATGCGACCGGTCTACCCTCCGTTCAGGGTGAGATCGTGTTTGAAGATGTCTCATTTAGTTATGATGCGGCTGCCCCAGTGTTACAAAACGTCTCGCTGCAAATCCGTGCGGGAGAAATTCTCGCGTTGGTCGGCCCCAGCGGGGCAGGTAAAAGCACGATTTTTAACCTGATCCCCCGCTTCTATGATCCTACCGCTGGTAAGATTTGTATCGATGGGCACGATCTGCGCAGCCTGACACAGCACAGCCTGCGCGATCAGATCGGGATCGTGCCGCAAGAGACTATCTTGTTTGGGGGAACGATCCGCGAAAATATCCTATATGGTCGCCTGGACGCGACAGAAGATGAAATGGTGGCAGCGGCGCGTGCTGCAAACGCCCATGACTTCATCGAAGGGTTTCCCAATCAGTACGAGTCCGTCGTGGGTGAGCGCGGCATGAACCTGAGCGGGGGACAGCGTCAACGCATCGCTATCGCCCGAGCTATTCTGAAAGACCCGTGTATTCTGCTGCTGGATGAGGCGACCAGTTCACTGGATAACGAATCGGAAGGATTAGTGCAGGAGGCGCTTGACCGGCTGATGCAGAACCGGACGACGGTGATCGTGGCGCATCGTTTGAGTACTATCAAAGTAGCCCACCGTATCGCCGTGTTAGATGGTGGGCGCATCGTCGAGTTGGGCACCCACGACGAGCTGATCGAACAGAATGGGTTGTATGCTCGCCTCTATTCGATGCAGTTTCGCCATCCCGAAGAAGGGACGTCCACCCTTTACCCAGGATCGCTGCCGGTCAATGGACAAAACCATAAAGAGAAGCGGGCAGACAAAAGCATTGGGCTGCTAGATGTCATCCGTGGGCGCAGCTAAGCCCAACTGAACCAAAACCGGAATATCAGGCAGAGGAGTTTCCCCTGCCTGATGGAGTCCGGTTTGGTGTATGATCAACCCTCCTGAGAAAGGCTGTAGTTGATCCCAAATAGATACTGCCGCACGAGATCAATCTGGGCTGCGCTTAGAAGCACAACTCCATTCCGGGCGAGCAAATCGCGCGTGGTTGGATCCAGTTTGGCTGACTGCTCCAAGACGGATAGGATCATCTCCGCAGCGTCGTCCGCGGCAATACGATTGATCGAGACTTTGCCACAGTCCTGACACAGGTGCACGAGCATCAGTTCCCCCTGTCTGTGCCCCGCGTACTTCTTGGCGATCTGCTTGATCGTCAACCCCACCGGTCTCATAGGTGCTTTGCAGGCCGAGAGGCGATCTCCCGCCTCAAACTGGTCCAGATGCCGAGATGATAGGCAGTATGGGCAGTGATTGCGGTTGCGGACGCCCGACAGTGCCTCCTCAACGGAGACAAAGGCTTCGCAGTGGAGGCATACAAAATCGCCCGATGTGTTATTGATCTTTCCCGGACGAGTGTAGATACGTTGGGTAACAAAGGGTGTCTTCATGGCTCGACCCTCAGCTTCAGATAGCTCTGGTACCGGTAGGGACTGATCTGCCCTTCCACGACTGCTTTGCGGATGGCGCAGCCAGGCTCCTCATCGTGTTGGCAGTCCAGCCTAAACTTGCAGCGCCCCACGAACGGGCGCATTTCAGGAAAGAACCAGGCCAGATCATTCTCGGCAATATCCCACAAGCCGAACTCGCGAATGCCGGGGGTATCGATAATCGCCCCGCCCGACGCAAGCGCGAATATCTCTGAGGTCGAGGTCGTATGGCGGCCTTTACCGTTCGCTTTGCTGATGGTCTGGACACGCAGCCCCAGGCCGGGTTCCAGTGCATTGAGCAGGGAAGTCTTGCCCATCCCCGACTTGCCGATCAAAGCTGACAGACGACCATGCAGTTTGGCTTTAAGTTCGCCCAGGCCGCGACCAGTGACGGTGCTGGTTAGCACGACCTCGTACCCAATGGCACGGTATTCCGACGCTACCATCTCGATCTCTTCGGCCTGCGGGCTACCCTCGACCAGATCCATCTTGGTCAGGCAGATCAGCGGCGGGATTTCGGCGGACTCGGCTGAGACCAGATAACGATCCAACAGATGCCAGGCCGGGCGCGGATTGGCTGCCGCAAACACCGGGATAACCTGATCGACGTTGGCGACGATCACCTGCTCATGCGCGTAAGCACCCGGCATCGGCACAGCACCGCGGCGTGAAAGTTGGTTGCGGCGCGGCAGCACCTCGGTTATTTGCGCAGCCTTGTCCCAGATGACTACGTCTCCGACGGCGATGGGGTCGGCATTGGTTTCTTTTTTCAACTGATTGGAGAGCGTGCACTCGATGTGTTCGTCCCCGGACCAGATAAGATAGACATTCAGGGTTTTCTTGACGACTACTCCCCTACCGGGAGTGGAATTATTCACAGCAGCGTACATGGTTGGAGTTCCTAGAAACAAAAAAGCCAGTCACAGGAAATATCCCGTGACTGGCTAGAAGACGTTTGTGATTGCTCGTTATCTGCCGACCTACTCGCAGATAGTGTGCTTCAAAGAGAAAGCACGCGGCAAATTAAACAAAAAGGCCACGGGAGCATAAGCACCCATGGCCGAAATTTACCGGACAGGTGTACTTATGCAGATTCTCTATGGAACACAACGACCTGACTTAACATCCAACCATCCTAGATTAGTTTTTGTATAAGGCGAGTATAAACCGAAAGGGCCGGTGCGTCAAGGGAGAGCTTGCGACAGAGAGAGCAGTCACGCTCTGCGAACTGCTTGACAACGGCGGCGCACTCATGATAAAGTGATGTTACCGGTTGCGCAACCGGTAACGGAATAAGTTTTGTCGCGCATTATTGATCCAAAAGATATTTTAGGTACAGGATTACTTAAGCAGATTCGCCCCAATAGTCACTCTTTAAGCATATCCTGCCCTTATACAAGTTCTCTTTCCGCTCCGGGATGTTACTCACTGCCATTAACTTAGGTTAAGGATCGCCGCGTGTCCCGCTCAACCAAACGTATCACCATTATGGATGTCGCTGATTATGCAGGCGTCACAAAAACCACTGTGTCGCGTGTGCTGAATAATAAGGGCGAGATCAGCAGCGAGACGCGGGCGAAGGTACTGACTGCCGTGGAGAAGCTCGGCTACCGGCGCAGCCGAATCGCGCGCAGCCTGGCGACTGATCGCACCTATTTATTAGGATTGATTGTGCCGACCATTGCCAACGAGTTTTTCATCGAGATTGTTCGCGGGGCCGAGGATACAGCCTGGAAAAACGACTACAAGATTCTGCTGTGCAATACCGAAGGCAGTTGGGATCGCGAACAGGACATGTTCCTCTTTTTAGAGGACATTCAGGTGGATGGAATCGTGGTCTGTTCGCCGCGCCTGCCCGAAGACCGGCTGCTGCCGTTGGTCGAGCAATTTCAGAATGTCGTGGTCGTAAACGGGCAGGGTTTGGGCTGGCATGATCTCGCTGGGGCGATCAGAACGGACGATGAAGGCGGAATGGCGCAGGTCGTTAACCATTTATTGAACAGTGGTCGCCATCGATTGACCTATCTCGGCGGACCACTCGATGCTCGAACCAGCATCAAACGTTACTACGGTTTTGTCAATGCCCTTGAGAAAGCCGGATATGCTAGCAATCCAGACTGGTATACGACGTGTCATCCTGCCAACTTGCAAGGCGGCTACGAAGCTTTCAAACAGTTAGGCAGCTTGTTATCTGACATCGACGGCGTGGTATGTTTTAACGATCAGGTCGCCGTGGGGGCAATTCGCGCCTGCGCTGAGCTTGGCATTCGTGTGCCAGACGAGATCGCTATTACCGGCTGTGATGATATTCAACTTGCGACGCTGGTCCAGCCCAGCCTGACGACCTTACAAACCCCAAAACAAGAGGTCGGCGCGTTAGCGGTCACTATGTTACTCGAGCGTATCAGCGGCCAGCATAAGCAGGAAACCATCATTATAGAACAAAGATTAATCATTCGGGAAAGTGCGCCCTAGCCCGACGCACCTTCCCGTAAACACAATGGAGACAAGGAGGTATGTCCCGTAGAACCTTAAGATACACACACTCGTTTGTTCCAAAGCCGCCCTATATTATATATAAGGAGTAACAAAAAATGAACAAGTGGTTAAATCGGCGACCTGTGAAATTTCTTGCAGCGCTACTCGCGGTTCTATTCGCTCTGAATGGGGGCCTGATCTCCGGTGGTGTATCCGCTCAGAGTGAGTCCGTTACTCTCACGATGTCAGCATGGGATGTTGCCACTACCCCGTATTGGCAAGCTGTGATTGATGCCTATGAAGCCGCAAATCCGAACGTTACGGTAGAGCTGGTAGATATTCCTTCAGCCGAATATCAAGACACCATGAATATCCGGCTCTCAGGCGGTGATGACACAGACATCCTTACCGTTAAAGACATCCCTGGTTATTCCGCGATGTTGACTCGTGGACAGATTGTCCCTCTGAACGACTACATCGAAGCCAGTGGTCTTGATCTGAGTGTCTACAGCGGCGCCGCTGAAGAACTGACTTACGAGGGGTCGATCTATGCCCTTCCATTCCGCAGTGACATCTGGATTCTTTACTACAACAAAACTATCTTTGATGCTGCCGGACTCGCCTACCCCACCAATGACATGACCTGGGCGGAATTTGATGCTCTGGCGCGTGAGCTGACCAGCGGAAGTGGTGCAGACAAAATCTACGGCGCGCATTTCCATGTATGGCGCTCTGCTGTTGAGTTGGGTACCGTGCAAGATGGACTGAACACCATCATCTCGGATGATTACAGTTTCATGGCTCCAATGTACGATATGGTTACAGGGATGCAGAAAGACGGCATCATCATGGACTATGGTGAGTTAAGAGCCGGAAATATCCACTACTCTGGACCTTTCGAAAACGGACAGGTTGCTATGCTCCCGATGGGGTCGTGGTTCATCGGGCGATTGGTTGGGGATCAAGCTAAGGATGTGTTTGACTTCGACTGGGGCGTAGCAAAGTACCCCCATCCCGAGGGGGTAGAAGCGGGAACAACCGCCGGCACGCTGACATCCCTGGCGATCAATGAAAAGTCGGATAACAAGGATGCTGCCTGGGACTTTATCCAGTTCTATGCTGGTCCAGAGGGGGCCAAAGTCCTGGCGGGTACGGGCAATCTCCCTGCGCTTCGCACGCCTGAGATTCTGGAAGTTTTTGCCTCTCTCGAAGGAGTTCCCGCCGAAGCCACCGAGGCTTTGCAGACAACTACCGTTCGTCTTGAACTTCCCATGCACCCCAATGTGGGCGAAGTCGAACAGATCTTGAACGAAGAGCATGAATTGATTATGACCACCTCCCTTTCTGTGGATGAGGGTCTTGAGGAGATGACGAGCCGCATCGATGAGGTGTTAGAGTAACACCGACACAACCTTCACGACGGGCCTATCGGGATGCCCTCGTAATTGAGGGCATCCCTCCCCGAAGAATATTTTTAAGCGCCAGCTAAAAAAAAGATGAAACGAGGACACTAAGTTCATCCGATGTCCTGGCGTAAGTGGTAGCGTTCAGGATGGTAGGGGAAAAAAGGAAGTCTTTTTATTATGGGAACCATGAAACTAAGCCTTAAGACAACCAGTCCTAGCAGAAGGAGAAGACAGTTCAGCAAAAACTTAGTTGCTTACTCCTTCATCCTCCCTAATTTGCTTGGCTTCGCAATATTTACGCTAGTACCCATAGTTTTCTCACTTGGGCTTGCCTTCATGAGTTGGGATGGGGCGAACGAAATAAGTTGGGTAGGTCTAGACAACTTCGCAAAGTTGTCGGATGATAGCACCTTCAATATTGCTCTGAAAAACACGCTCTGGTATGTTAGCGCCACCGTGCCATTGACGATGGTTTGCGCACTAGGGCTGGCGGTACTTCTCAACCAACCCATACGTGGCAGAAACATCTTTCGTACCATCTACTTCTTCCCCTATGTAGCCTCTCTCGTCGCCGTTGCCGTCGTTTGGAACATGCTTTTTTTTCCATCGGCAGGTCCAGTCAACGAATTCCTCAGGACACTGGGCGTAGAGAATCCACCCCGCTGGTCCGCATCGATAGACTGGGCGATGCCCACCGTCGTCATGGCGACCATTTGGAGAGGAATGGGGTATTATATGATTATCTACCTGGCTGCCCTTCAAGGTATTCCCGCCATCCTTTATGAATCGGCTGAGATAGATGGGGCGAACCCCTGGCAAAGATTCCGCTATATCACGGTACCGATGCTGACCCCCGCCACTTTTTTTATTAGTATTATGCTCACTATCTCATCCTTTAAGGTCTTCGACTTGATCTTGGTCATGACAAACGGCGGGCCAGGACGCGCAACGAACGTGTTGGTCATTCACACTTATAACACAGCATTTCGGCAATTCAAATTTGGATACTCCAGCGCAATCGCTATGGTGTTATTTGCCTTAGTAATGGGTATCACGATCATTCAATTCTACATGGAAAGACGTTGGGTTGAATATTCACAGATATAATGAGGAGACATCGGAAATGAATAGTCAACCAACTCGCATTGCCTCTCATAGAAACATAATTCTCTCAGTGCGATCCAG
>JACRBK010000487.1 GCA_016234525.1 Chloroflexota bacterium | reverse complement strand
TGCTCAACCAGCTAATGAATCCGGCGGGCATTTATGAGCGCAGCGACGTAGATATTCGGCAAAAAGAGGGCCTGCCTGCCGAAACCGGTCTATTAGCCGGGCAGGAGCCGCCCGAACTGATCGAAATTGACGAGAACGGGCGGCGGTTTCTCATCGATGTGCGGCATGGTCACAAAACCGGATTTTACCTGGATCAGCGTGAAAACCGCGCCGCGATTGGCGACTGGTTCCGCTGGGATGATGGCGCGTCCGAGCGTGTGGTGCTTAATGCGTTTGCCTATACGGGCGGTTTTGCGGTGTATGCGCTCGGCAGTCTGGTCAAGCGTGTGATCAATATTGATAGTTCCGCCGATGTGCTCAAACTGGCGCGGCGAAATGTGGCTCTGAACGGGTTTGAGACTCCCGATGAGGATTATGTTGAGGGAGATGTTTTTGAAGTGCTGCGTTATTACCGCGACCGGGGGCAGCAGTTCGATATGATCATTCTTGATCCGCCCAAATTTGCTCAATCACCTACTCAGGTCGAAAGCGCTGCCAGGGGCTACAAAGACATCAATTTGCTGGCGTTTCGCCTGTTAAAACCGGGCGGTGTGCTGGCGACATTCTCGTGTTCTGGGGCGATCACGGCGGATTTGTTCCAGAAGATCATTTTTGGCGCATTGATCGATGCCGGGCGCGAGGCGCAGATTGTGCGTCATCTCACCCAGGCCGCCGATCATCCCGTCGCCCTGACTTTCCCCGAAGGTGCCTATCTCAAAGGGCTGCTCTGCCGGGTGTGGTAGATCGATCTGCTGTGGTTATGTGGATTCCCGGCTGGCTTGCAGTGCGGCCAGCCGGATAATTTTGTCGCTGGTCTCGCGCCAACTGACCCGGCTCAATCCCATTTTTTCGCGCATTTCTTCCAGGTCCATCCCCCGGCGATAATCCCGCACGGCGCAGGTCCAACGCAAAATCTCGAACGATATTTTGTTTTCTACCCCGGCGGCAACTGCTGTATCGTGCAGCACATATTCCAGGTTGCGCGGGGTGCAGTCAAAAATGACGCTTTTGGGCCGGTACTGCTCACGGAATTCTTCCAATACATTTAGCCAATCGGGATCGAGCGCGATTTTCCGCTCCTGATACACATTGTTCGGTTTTTTGTGCCGGATCACCAGCATCGGGCGATCTGGCTCGTCCCGGTTCACGTCTGCCGGGGTGATCTGCATACACTCACTTTTTTTGATCCCGGTGTCCAGCAGCAGCCGCAACAGCAGATCAGGGCGAGCATCGGGTTTTTCCGCCAAGCGCTGCGCAAGCGTGTGGGAAAGCAGGTGGTTGATCTCATCGTCCGTCAGAATTGGTTGGAGCGGGGCCGCGCCGGAACGTTGTACCAAGGCATCTGCCGGGTTATCGGGCAGCACTTTTTCGCTTTTGAGAAACTTAAAAAACGCTTTGAGGGTAGTCACGCGGCGGGCATACGATTTGCGGCTGCATGGTACACCCCGGCCTGTTTCAATCCACGTCATAAAATGGTCAAGTTTTGAAGTCGTGAAATCGATCAGCCGCATCGTCTCGCCAAAAAAATCGACGACCAGCCGCAGGTCAGATGCAAACGCCGCGATGGTGTGTGGACTGCAACCATCCAGGCGCAAATGCTCCAAAAACGGTGGCACAGCTTGCTGAAGGGCACTGTCGCGGGCCAGGTTATGTTCACCGGGAGTCGGGATCAGCGGAAGTTGTTTAGGGGACATTTTGAATTGACCTCAACACGAACTGCGCTTGCACCTGATTTGTGAGACAACACAGGTTAAATTAGAATATCTTAATGATACTATATCCAGTTTTGTGAAAGAATCATAAGATTGCAGGTCAGGCGTGAGGAGAAAACGATGGTCACATATCAAGATAAACCCTGGCTTAAACGTTATGATCCGGGCGTACCACACAGCCTGGCTCCCTATCCGCAGCATCCGCTGCACCAGTTTATGATCGAAGCCGCACAGCAGCATGGAGATGCAGTCGCCGTGCTGAGTTCGGCCCATTTGCCCGTTGTTGGGCGTGTCAAAAACACACTTTCTTACCGCGAAGTGAATACCCTGTCTGATGTGTTGGCGGCGGCGCTGGTGGATATGGGGCTGAAAAAAGGAGATCGAGTCGCCCTGATCATGCCTAACTGCGCGCAGTTTGTGATCGCCTTTTATGCCATTCTAAAAGCTGGGGGCGCAGTGGTCGCTGTGAATCCGACCTTTCCGCCGAAGAAAATCGCCGAACAGCTTAATGACAGCGGCGCAACGTTCGTGATCACGCTCAGCCTGTTTTACAACGGTCTGAAACAAGTCCAGGCCGAAACACAGGTGAAACAGGTCATTGTGACCAATATTAAAGAGTATTTGCCCGGTTCCGCTCGATTTTTGTTTACGCTCGCCAAAGAGAAAAAAGAGGGCCACCGGATTGAGAAACATCCTCAAGATCACTGGTGGCAGGATGTGCTGGCTCGTTATGCCGGTAAAAAGCCCAATGTGACCGTCACAGGGGACGACATCGCCATTTTCCAGTATACCGGCGGCACGACAGGCATCCCCAAAGCCGCGATGTCGACTCATGCGGCACTGGTAGCCAATACGCTTCAGTGCTGGTTCTGGCTGCGGCGTGAAGGAATACAAGAAGTGATGATGGCGGCTATTCCATTATTTCATGTCTTCGGAATGGTCGCCGTGATGAGTTTTGCGGTGAAACTTCATGCCACGATGATCATGGTTCCCAATCCCCGCCATATTGATGATGTGGTGGATAATGTCCA
This sequence comes from Chloroflexota bacterium, assembly GCA_016234525.1. Classification (GTDB taxonomy): domain Bacteria; phylum Chloroflexota; class Anaerolineae; order Aggregatilineales; family Aggregatilineaceae; genus JACRBK01. Next base: position 474 of record JACRBK010000487.1, on the reverse strand, counting down.
CCGTTATCGCCCAACGATTTTTATGGGGGTTCCTGCCCTGTTTAACGCAATCAATGCACATTCGGGCGTGGTGGCACACAAATATGACCTGTCATCCATCTATGCCTGTATCAGCGGGTCTGCGCCGCTGCCTCCTGCGACTAAACGCCGGTTTGAAGAACTGTCAGGCGGAGTCATTATCGAGGGGTTTGGCATGAGTGAAGCGCCCACCGCCACCCATGTGAACCCGGTCCGGGGCGAAAATCGTGCTGGCTCGATTGGGCTGCCTTTCCCCGATATGGAAATGCGAATTGTGGACCTGGACGAAGGTGTGAATCCTGTCCCTGTTGGCGAAGTCGGAGAACTGATTATGCATGGGCCTCAACTGATGCGCGGCTATTATGGGATGCCCACTGAGACGGCTAATGCGCTGCGTGATGGTCCCGACGGGAAAAAATGGCTCTATACCGGCGACATTGCACGTATGGATGAAGA
>JACRBK010000486.1 GCA_016234525.1 Chloroflexota bacterium | reverse complement strand
AGAAAGGGGTCCAGATCGCCGCCCATAGATTCCATGCGGATCGTCAATATATCCCCGGCGCGCCCGCTGAACATATACCAATCCTCGGCATCTTCGCTGGAGATCGCGCCCGCCGCCGGGTCGTTATAGGTGGCGCGCCGCAGATCGGGCGGCAGTTCGCCCGCCGCCAACCAACGCACACCGCTGGCAGTTTCGCCCGGCTCGCCTGCTGCGGGAAGTCCCGCGCTGGACAGCGTTAGCGTATAATCACCCGCCGATAATCCATTGGCAAAGCCGAAACGCGCCGCCACGACGGTATAAGTACCCTCGGCAGGCAGTTCATAATTTTTGACCAGCGGCATCAGACCGTCAGGACCATCGTCCATTTCGATCAGTGTCTCATTGCCCGGCCCGATCAGCAGCATATAACCATCCAGGCCGCCCGGCTCATCAAACACGCGCGTCATTTCCAGAGTGATCACATCGCCCTGCTGCCCGGTAAAAGTCCAGCGTTCTTCGGGCTGATCATCATTCAGCGTTCCGGTCACGCTCGCGCCATAACTCAGCGTGTGTTCGCTGTCTACCGGCTGCTGCGGCAGTGAATCCGTCTCCAACGTGACCGTCAGGCGAAAATCACCCACCTCGAACCCTTCCGCCTCTAAAAACCGGGTGGCAATGGCTATATACATACCGTCGGCGGGCAATGTCACTTCCACCACCGAATTACGGATCACGCCAGGATCAATGTCGTCATGTTCGCCCAGGCGCGTCCCGTCCGCCGCCATCACCACGAGATACGGGTCCAGGTCCGACTCAATCGCATCGAGTGTGACCGAAATTTTCTGTCCGGCACGGCCTTCAAAGCGGTAGGGGAACATAAAGTTCTCTTCGCTGATCGTGCCGGTCGCCGGTTGGCCGAACTCAATCGGCGCAGCGGCTTCCACATCCAGCGGCGGCAGATCGGCCTGAGCCACTTCATCAGGATAATCCGCCGCATCAAACGACCCTACGCCGGGATTCGCCGCGACCGCGTCAAAAAAGCGCCCGATAGTAGGCGTCATAAACCCGGTATGCGCCGCCAAAACCGTGCCATCGGTGTCTATCAGCAGGCTGGTAGGGATCGAGGCGATCCCAGCGCTAGCGGCGAGTTTGTCATCGGGGTCAAGCACCGTCTTGAGTTCATCAGGGTAATTCGCCAGATAGGCCTGCGCGTCGGCGGGAGTATCGAAAACATTCACGAACAGCACATCAAACATATGGTCATCCGGCGCGATGGACATGGCGACCACATCAGGAAATTCTAATTGGCAAGGGACACACCACGACGCCCAAAAGTTGAACAAGGTCGGGCGGCTGAGGTTGGCAAGGGTCGTATCATCATCCCCTAACATGCCGCTCAGAGTCCAGCTTTCGAGCTTCTGCCCAACGACGCTTCCCGCCGCCGCATTGATCGGATCACCCAACAGGCCGCCCACCCAGGCGGTAGAGCCATAGGTGCGCAAGTCTTGCAGATGCGCCCGCAGCGCCAGCGCCTCGATCTCATCTTCTGGTCCTTGGGCGCGGGCGGCGGTCTGACCAACCAACCCCGGCAGCAGGGCCACCAGGATCAGCACCATCAACCAACGAGTGAAAAAGCGTGAACCAGGCATTATTTCTCGCTCCAAAAAGAATGGGCTGGGCAGATCAGGCGCGGTCTCGCACGCCCAGCCACCACGATCGGAAATAAGCGAATAGAAACAGTTTAGCACGCCTTTCGTAAAACGGCGCATCCCTCTACAATCATCATCTGAGCTATAGCCGTTCAATTTGCCCTACTCTATCAGGAGGAATTATCTTGAAGCGTCTATTTTATTTGCTGCTGCTGGTTCTGGTCTTGGCCGCGTGTGGTGGTGATGATGACGAGAAAAAACCAACCGTCACGCCCACGCTTACACTGACCGTCACAGCCTCGGCGACACCGTCCGACACTCCGACGATTACACCATCGCCCACTGCGACGATCACGCCTTCGCCGACCGCAACCTTCACGCCGTCAACCACCCCCAGCCAAACCCCGCTGCCCCCTGGTCGCCAAACTGCGCAGGCATTAATGATCGCTCAGACGCAGACGGCAGAGGTGAAGTTCCCAGCCCAGACGCAGGACGCCGAAGCCACCAGCGCAGCGGCTACCGTGACCCAGGACGCTCTGGTACAAAGCCGCCGCGAAACGGCTGTGGCGCGTTTTGATGCCGCAACCCAAACCGCTGTCGCCTCAATGACACTGCCCGCCGGACGGCAGACTGCCCAGGCGTTAATTCTGGCGCAAACACAGACCGCTGCGGCGCCTACCGCCCAGCCGCCTACGGCGACTCTGCCGCCGACCAGTCCCGCTGGGCCGGTCACCCAAGAGATTAACGGCCTCGCGCTGGTACAGGTTCCGGCAGGTTGTTGGACGATGGGGTTAGATGATGCCGGGTTAGCAGCGGCGCTCGAATTGTGCAAGGCTGAACGCGGCGGCTGTGATCCGATCACGTTCAAAAAAGAAATGCCAGGGCATGAGGTGTGTGTCAGCGACTATTGGATCGGGCAGACGGAAATCACCAACGCGCAGTATGCCGAGTGTGTCGCGGCGGAATTCTGCGACGCGCCCGCTGAATCTGCCAATTCGCCCACCTACTACGGCGATCCCGGTTACGAAAATTACCCGGTGGTCGGTATAACGTGGTTCCAGGCGCAGAAGTTCGCCGCGTGGAAAGACTGTTCGCTGCCCACCGAAGCGCAGTGGGAATATGCCGCGCGCGGGCCAGAAAACCGTATGTACCCCTGGGGTGATGTTTATGACGAAGCCGGATCAAATTCGTGCCTGCCCGGTGATTGGACCTGCGGCGGCATGGATGCTGATCTCTTCCCGGTCGGCAGTTTTCCGGCGGGAGCCTCGTGGGTCGGCGCGCTCGATCTGTCGGGCAACGCGGCTGAATGGGTTTCAGATATGTACGGCGATTATCCCGCCGAAGCTCAGAATGATCCGACCGGCCCGACCAGCGGCGATGGCAGTATCACACGCGGCGGATCGTACATGTCCGATCCGGTCGCTGTCATGAGCGTGAACCGCGTCCCGGTAGCGCTGGACGGCGTGTTTAATACGATAGGCTTCCGCGTGGTTTGTCCCGTACCCTAAAAAAGCAAATTCGTGGTGAATATGCTACCCTTAGAGCCGAATTTTATGATTCGGCTTTTGGGGATTCAGAATAAGGATTAAAACAATGGATTATAAAAACGAGGTTCAGACGAAGTTGGGGCGCGCCCGCCAGTTGATGCAGGATCAGCAGGTGGGGGCGTTGTGGCTGCGCCGCGCCGATAATTTTGCGTGGATCACCGGGGGCGTGGACAGTGCCGTCAATACGGCGGACGTGTTGGGTATTGCCAGTGTGGTGATCACCCCCACCGAGGCGACGGTGTGGACGAACAGCATCGAAGCGCCGCGCCTGACCAATGAAGACCGGATCGAAGATCGTGGCTTTAAGGTGCGTTACAGCCCCTGGGAAGCCACCCAACCGATTGAACTCGGCAGCACCCTGGCGACAGATTTTCCGCTGCGCGATGCCAAAGACGTCGGCCTGGAATTACAAAAACTGCGTTCCCATCTGCTCCCGGTAGAGATAGACCGTTTCCGTAACCTGGGGCAGTTGTGCGCCGAAGCAATGGATTCTGCGATTAGCATGACCGCGCCGGGCATGACCGAATGGGAGATCGCGTCCGTGTTGGGCGGCGAGACTCGCCACCTGGGGATCACACCGATTGTGGTTTTGATCGCCACCGACGAACGAATCAGCCAGTATCGTCACCCGCTGCCCACCGATAAAGAGATGACCCAATATGCCATGCTGGTTTTGTGCGGGCGTAAAAACGGGCTGGTGTGTTCGATCACGCGGCTGATTCACTTCGGCTCGCTGCCCGCTGTACTGCGCGAAAAAATGCACGCCTGCGCCGAAGTGGACGCGCGTATGATCGCCGCTTCGATGCCCGGCGTGACGCTCGGCGAAATGTTCAAGATCACGCAGGATGCCTATGCTCGCGTTGGGTATGACGGCGAATGGAAACTGCATCATCAGGGTGGAACCGCCGCGTATAGCCCGCGTGAACTGCTGGCCGTGCCGGGCGAATCCTTCGCGCTGGCGCCGGGCATGGCCTGCGCCTGGAATCCGTCGATCACCGGGGTGAAATCCGAAGACACGATCCTGGTTCCCGAAGCGGGCGGCACCCCCGAAGTTTTAACGGCGGTGGATGGCTGGCCGGTGGAAGAAATCGAAGTCAACGGCACGGTCTTTGAACGCCCGCTGATCGTCGAGATGGAATAAAAACAGCATGACACACTCCCCCTTTCTCTGCGTAGCGGGGAAAGGGGGTCGGGGGGATAGGGGTAAATCCCTAATTTCAGGGCGCGCTGCTCGTTTTGTCAGGTTCCGCCACTGGCTGAGCTTTTGTTGCGGCGGTAGGCTTTTCTGCTGTGGCAGGATTTTCCACCACTGCGGCGGCAGGTTTTTCCTCCGGCGTGGGAGCGGGGATCGCCGCGACAACGGGCTTCGGCGTAAAACAAAAGACATGCGACTGCCACGGACCGAGATCAATATATAGGCCGTGTTCGGCCATTTCGGCCCCGTCGCGTTCGTATTCCGTCTGGTGGACAGCATCGCGCAAAATCCAATCTTTCACCGCCAGGTCAAAGTCAGGCAGCGCGATCCGCCCCTGAGAAGTCATCGGCGTGAAGTTGACCACCACCAGGCGGCGTTCTTCCCCATTGCACCACGTATAGGCGATCAGGGCACGGTGTGAGGCATTGAGATCCCAGGCCGGGCCGCATTCACGCAGCCGCCATTCGCCCTCGTGATAGGCCGGGTGATGGGCTTCGGTCAGCAGCAGGCGGTAGAAGGCTTCGATCACGGCGTTATCGGGTTCCAATACACGGCGGCCCAACTGCACCGGCAGTTTGATCTGCCGCCCAACCATCTGCCCCTCGTGAATCAGCGCCGCACCGGGCAGCGTGGCGACCAGCACCGCACAGGCGAGATCACGCCCCGGCCCCAGCGAAACCGTCGCCCGCTTTTCGTCGTGATTCTCGATAAAACGGATCATTTGCTGCTGGAAACCGAGATCGGCGTACAGGTGCGCGATCACCGAGCGTACTGGCTCTGTGCGCATCCGGTCATACAAACGTTTGTCGTAAGTATAATTAAAACCCTGTTTGATCAGGTCCCATTCCATATCCCAGTAGACTTCGGCCATAAACAAAAAGTCGGGGTGAGCTTCTTTCACCGCCGGGATCACCACTTCCCAATATTCGTGCGGCGGAACCTGCCCGGCACGTTCGCCCCACGTCTGGGCAAACACTTTATTCGTCACCAACATCGCCATATCACAGCGCACGCCGTCACATTGGCTGGCGATGTCCAGCAGTGTATCGACGACTTTGGCGCGCAGCACCGGGCTAAAGGCATGAATCTGCGCCGTATCCGTCCAGGCGGGGAAATACGGATCGCGCCCGTTGGCATACACGCGAAAATGTCCCTCGTCGGACGCCTGGAAAAAATGATCGGATTTTTGTTCGAGGTCTTCTTTCGTTCCCTGAATAAAACATTCCGGGTGCGCCTGCACCCAGGGGTGATCGATGGCAACATGATTCGGCACAAAGTCGAGGATCAATTTCATGCCGCGTGCGGCCAGTTTTTCGCGCAATACGGCCAATTCCGCTCGCCCACCTAACCGGGCATCGACGGTATAGGTATGGACGGCGTAAGGTGATCCCACCACATCAGCGGGTTGATAGTCGGGCAGCGCCTGACGATATTCAGTTTGCAGGCCGGGGTGTTCAACAGCGACCTGTTGAGCGGACGCGCTGCGTTCCCACACCCCCATCAACCAGATCGCATCAAAACCCCAGGCCGCCAGCGCGTCCAGATCGCTGTCCGGTACACTGCCCAGAGTGATCGGTTTGCCGTGCTGTTGGCTGAGCGACCACAACCAGACCCAGGTATTGATCTCATACAGTACGGGATTTTTCCGCCAGGGAGTGCTTGCCATGGTAATATTCCTTGGAACTTGATTCTCTGATGCAGCTATATCCTGGATTTAGCACGAAATCAAACAAAAGACAAACCGGGGAGTAGTGATCTCCCCGGTCTGAAAATAGATAGGTTACGGACAGGTGGTTAGTGATTCGCCACGAGTTTCACGACGGTTACACCGTCGCCGCCTTCTTTTTCGCCGCCGCGTTCATACTGGCGCACCAGCGGGTGACCGTGCAGCCGCTCACGAATGGCCGTGCGCAGCGCGCCGGTTCCTTTGCCGTGAATGATGCGCACGAACGGCATCCCGGCCATGTACGCGGCGTCAAGATAGTCTTCCATACGCGGCACGGCATCTTCAATCGTTTCGCCGCGCAGGTCGAGTTCCAGGCCGGGTGAGGCGGGCCGGATCATGACTTCGGCGGGAGTGTCGTTCTGGCTGCGAGCGCCGCGCCCTGTTTTACGTTTGTCACGTTTGCTCTCAGTTTTCGAGCGATAGGTCAGTTCTTCCAGCCGGGCGCGCAGCCGCAGCCGCCCAACAGCGACCTCGGCATCCTGCTCGGTCAGTTCGGTGATCTGCCCTTCGGCGTTCAATGTGTTGACCCAGACCAGATCGCCCAGCCGGAAAACGGGTCTTTCGTCGTCGTCGCCAGGGAGTCGGGAGGCCGGACGCGGCAGCACCAGCAGATTATCGTCTAGATGCCCCGCCTCGTGTTCCACCTGCCGTATCACATCGAGCGGCTGCCCGGCGGCACCAAGCTGTTTGCGCACCCGGCGAATCTCGGCCCGCAGTGCTTCGAGTTCGTTCTCGGCTTCGGCACGCGCTGCCGCCAGCAAATCCTGGCGCTCGATCTCGATATTTTCTAGCCGCCCGCGCAGATCGGCGCGCAGTTTTTCGGCAGCGGTGAACGATTTCATGCTGGCCGCCGCGGCGCGCCGTGATTCGTCACGTTTTTGGTGGATTTCGCCCAGCATATCATCGGCGAGCAGGTCTTCTTGCGTGACCATACCGCGCGCCCGTTCGATGATGCGCCCCGGCAGGCCCAATCGTTCGGCAATCGCCAGCGCGTTCGAACGCCCCGGCAAACCGACGATCAGCCGGTACGTAGGGGCCAGTGTTTTCAGGTCGAATTCCATGCTGGCGTTGCTCACACCGGTTTTTTCGTGGCTGTAGATTTTCAGCTCCGGGTGATGGGTCGTCACCAGCGTGGTCACGCCCCGCCCCACCAGATCATCCAGCAGCGCGCGCGCCAGCGCCGAACCTTCGGCGGGATCAGTCCCCGCGCCCAGTTCATCCAGCACGACCAGCGTTTGGTGATCGGCCTGCTCTAGAATCCCGATGATGTTCATCATGTGCGAAGAGAAGGTCGAGAGCGACTGTTCGATGCTCTGTTCGTCGCCAATGTCAGCGAAGATTTCTTTGAACACCGACAGGCGCGATTTTTCGACCACCGGCAGATGCAGGCCGCACTGTGCCATGAGGATCATCAGACCGACGGTTTTGAGTGCGACCGTTTTGCCGCCCGTATTCGGCCCGGTGACGACCAGGACGTAAGTTTCTTCGTCCATCTCGACATCAATCGGGACCACTTTTTTCGGATCGAGCAGCGGGTGTCGCGCCGATAACAGGTGGATCGTACTGCCGGGGTGTGGATGCGGCGCTTCGCGGAAGCCGAGCAGTTCCGGCGCGGTGGCGTCTAACGCTTCGGCATATTTGGCTTTAGCAAAGGCTAAATCCAACACGGCCAACGTTTCAACGGTGCGGGTGATATAACGTGCCTCGCGCCCGACCAGATCACACAGTTCGCGCAAAATGCGGCGGATTTCGTTTTCTTCTTCAAGCTGCAATTCGCGCCAGGTATTGTTCAGGTCAACTGTGTTCAGCGGCTCGATAAACAGGGTCGCGCCGCTCGCGCTCTGATCGTGGACAATACCCTGAATGCGGCCTTTGAACTCGGCGCGCAGCGGAATCACATAACGCCCGTGACGCTGCGTGATCAGTTTCTCCTGCAAATACAGGGCGTAGTTCGGATTATTGATCAGGGTTTGCAGTTTGCCTTGCAGACGGTCAAACGCGATGCGCATTTCGCGCCGCACCGAGGCTAACTTCGGGCTGGCGGAGTCCATCACTTCGCCGGTGTCGTCTAACACGCGGCTGATCTCGCCTTGCAGCGCGGCACATTCTTCCAGCCGGTCTGCCACCGACGCCAACCGGGGAAACTGGTTCGCCAGCCGTGCCAACAAACGGCGCAGCGTGGACGCCTGGCGCAGCGTGCCGCGAACGTCGAGCAGCACTTGCGGCTCAAGAATGACACCGCGTTCTGCCGCCAACACATCGGGGCGCACGTCGCGCGCGCCGCCGACCGTAATATGATCGTGCGAATTGATCAGGATACGAGCTTCGGTCGTTTCTGCCTGCCAATCCAGGGCTTCGTCCAGAAACGGGGTGGGTTTCAGTGCCAGGGCCAGCTCGCGGCTGGCCGAAAACGCGGTATGCCGCGCGAGTTGTTCTAAGATTTTCGGCAGTTCAAGGGTTTGCGCCGATTTGTCGTTCATGGTTGTATTTTTCCCGTGTTGTGATTAATGTGTACTGGTGGCCGGGCTTTAGTTGTTTGGTCCAACTAAGGCCCAATGGCTTAAAACAAAAATGCCGTGACGTGTTCATTATCAACACTCACGGCATCTGATTATCGCGTGGCGCATACAACCGAAGGAATAATCCTTAGAGGTGCGCCCCGGCGACTTTATAACGCGGCGAGTGTTGACCGGCAAAAACCAGATAAACTTGACCTGACACGGGGCGACCTCCTTTCTCAATGACTTAGTGAAATAAATAAGACCGCGCAGAAGTATACTCAGCGTGTGTGCGCCTGTCAATCCCCTGGATTCACCTTTACCCCTATCCCCCGTCGATGCTGCGCATCGCTCCCCCTTTCCCCGCTGCGCAGAGAAAGGGGGAGCAGGAATGATCACACGATGGATGTTTTTGTAGGGGCGCTGCTTGCTGCGCCCGGTTTTTACATTTCCTTATTACTTCATCAAGTTGGGATACTAACCCTGTTCCAAAATTTTCTTGCGGAGTTGTAGGGCCGATCTGGAATCAGGTTTGACTGTGAGTACTTTCTCAACAGCTGCAAGAGCTTGAGACAGTTCCCCACGACGGAAATGCAGCCGCGCCTTGAACATGTGTATGGAGCTAGAATCTTTGGAGATCGTAACAGCAGCGTTCCAGTCTGCTTCGGCTCTCTCTGGCAGTTGTAAATCGCTATATAAAAATCCGCGCAGGACAAAGT
>JACRBK010000061.1 GCA_016234525.1 Chloroflexota bacterium | reverse complement strand
GTGCCGGTCGGCAGTATCCAGTAACATCCGCGAGGAGAAAAAACGGCATGGGTGAACTCATTCACGACCTGTTTTATATACTGCTGGACAACCTGGGGCTGATTATCCTGGTCTTGTGCCTCACCTCAGGCGTGGCGCTGGGTATGTTTGTCTGGTCCCGCTCCACAGACAAAAAAGACAAGGACCGCGAAGTGTCCACCTATGCCGAGGCGCTGCGGGATGTCACTGCCGCACTCAACACGACTACCGCCACCCTGAGCAGTACCCAGGACAAACTGCGCGAAGTGCATGATACCACTATCGTGTTGCATGACCTGTTAGCGACCGCCCGGCAGCAGTTAAAAGAAGGTGAAGAAACCAACAAACAGTTGAAGTCTGCCCTGGATACCGAACGCGACCAGAGCAAAACGACCACCGACCAGTTACAGAGTGAGATTAACCGCCTCAACGACGTGGTCACCGAGTTACAGAAACAGCTCGACCGCGGCCAGGTCGACCACCAGGACGAGGTGTCGCGCTTGGAGAAGCTGCTGCGCGCCTCGGAGGATGCCCGCCTCAAAGCCGAAGGAGATCTGCGCCAACTGCGCGCTGAATTCCAGGCGCTGCGCGAAGCGGTCAACTGTCCGGCGGCGGAAAGTGGACTATGTGACGAGCAGCCTGCCGCGCCAGTGCATGAACCTACCACCGCCAACGAGGGGGCGAATGAGGTGATGATCCCCTCATCCCTTGAACCGACTGTGATTTCTGAATCCGTGCCAGCTCTGCCTGGCGAATAAACCCTATAAGGAGAATCTGATGAACAAGAAGTTTTTCCAGTCGAAGAAGTTTGTTTATGCGCTGTGTGTCTTCCTGGCCCAGCTCCTGCTGGTAGCGCTGCCCTCAGTGGTGCAGCTCGACCCGGACCAGATGGACATGCTGAGCAACATGATCCCGACGGTGTTTGTCATCGGCGGGCTGGTGATCACTGGCCACGCCGCGACGGACATCGCCTACGCCTGGCTGAACCGTGTGCCAGCTAGCGAACTCACGATTGCCGCCCACAACCTGGTGGATGCTTTCCAACCGGAGAATGCTGAAACCAATCCGGCACACAGCGCTGCGCCTGGGTCTCAATCGTAGCGGTACCAACCTAAGAATGGAAAATAAAACGCCCGCTGGTCACATTCACCGGCGGGCGTTTTTGTTGTTTAGTCAGGTATTGATTGGCCACGCAACCGCGACGGAGACGACTTTGCGCCCCTCAGCGCGACCCGAAAGAGACCGGGGAGTCCACACCAGGGCCGCTCGGTCACTTTTTATTTCGTTGCAACCCGCTATTCTTACACCGAACCACTATGTAAAGTAAAATATATAACAAGGCTGTTTAAGTGTATGAAAGATCGCTCTTTATTAAAACTGCTACCTGAGTGAAAAATCCATGAACTCTGACACTTCAACAAAATCATCATCAAACCTTATTCTTAGATACAGCGTGTTTGTTACAATGAAAAATAAATAGAGGTCATTAATGTCATCTGAAAAAAAGTTTTCGCTGCTGCGTGGTATGCTGCGCACATTAGGTCTATCGCAAGAAGCGGCTGACGATGTTGTGAACTGGATCACGGATTTGCTCGGTGGAGACAGCGGAGGTGATGTCGCTCGTTCCCCCGAATTTCCCTACCATCTGCGCGATAATTTCCTGTCGCCTGCCGAGCTGAGTTTCCTGGGCGTACTGCGGACAACGGTCAACGGTCGAGCAGTAATATGCAGCAAAGTTGGGTTAGGTGATCTGTTTTGGGTCAAGTCAGACGATCAAAGCCGGTTTCGGATTTACACCAACAAGATCGACCGCAAGCACGTTGATTTTCTCGTGTGCGATGTAGCCACCATGCGTCCTTTGGTCGGGATAGAACTGGACGACAAAAGCCATCAGCGTGAAGATCGGCGCGAACGGGATGAATTTGTCAATAAGGTTTTTCAGGCTGCCGGTCTGCCTCTGATACATATTCAGGCGAAGCGAGCCTATTCAACTACTGAACTGGGTGCAATGCTTGCTCCACATCTCGGTGGCAAGGTCGAGTCAGTTGCTGCTTCTGCCCCCACAGCTCAACCTGTAACAATACAAAGCGAATCACCGCACTGCCCAAAGTGTGGCACTGCAATGGTCTTGCGCACGGCCAAAAGCGGAGCTAATGCAGGTAGTCAGTTCTGGGGCTGTTCCAACTATCCAACATGCCGATCTATGCAACCTTATAAGGGATAACAAAGGCAACCATGACCTAATTTATGGAACCGTTGTAAAAGGGAAAAAGATGCCGAAACTGCCACTTGCGAAACTGATCAATGATCTTGTGCCTGAATTAGTTGCCGATGTTGTCAAACATTTCGCCCAACTCGCTGAAGGCACACCTTTCGAAAAACCTCTCAAAGCGACCGGTTTTCTTGAGCCAGACGTACTCGATTATCTTAAATCTGTACTGAATGATTCGTTCGTTATCTACTTTGAGAAGCACGAAAAATACCGTATAGATGGTATAGCTGACAAATTTTTGATTCCGGCTCTGACGTTATATTGCCTCAATACATGGCTGCGGGGTGATAGTCTGACCGCCCAGAAGGTGCAACAAGAGTTGGATCGTCTTCTCACACTGGACGCTGAAACAAGGAAGCAGATTCAGCAGCAACGGCTAAGTACGGAACAGATCGCCAAAGATTTTGTTCCTATTGTAGAAAAGCAGTTGACAACCCCTAGACAGCACCATCACCAAACATTTGACGGAATTCTGACTCGTATCAAGCTTAAGCAAACAGCACAGAATATATTGGACGGATTTCAATCCATTCTGCAAGAAGAACTCTCGCAAGTGGCAGGGGCAAGTACTACTATTGACGGAAATGTCAGCGGCGCTAACGTTTCGCCCAAGTCCGAACGCTGTTGTCCGAAACCGCCGCCGTTACCAGACAAATTCGGCGGGCGCGAGGAAAGACTTCAGCAAATTGTTGCCCAGATCAAAGCCGGGAACGATACGGCGATTACGGCCCTGCATGGTGTAGGCGGCATCGGAAAAACGACCCTGGCGCGTGTGTTGGCTTACCGTCTGCACGACGAAAAAATATTCCGCGCCGTGTTGTGGGCAAATGTGACTCGTGATCCCAATATTTCCAGTATTCTCAGCGGATGGGTAATCGGTCATGCAGATTCAGCCTTCAACGTGAGTAATTTCCCCGATCTCGAACAGGCGGCCCTGGCGGCTAAGAATCGTTTGGATGGGGTAATTGATGAAAAGTGTGAAACCTGCGAATCACCGCGTGTGCTGGTGGTACTGGACGATGTATGGGATAACGGATTAGAAGCGGCGCGCACGCTTCGGTTGGCCTGCCCGGAGCATACCACCGTCTTGATTACCACCCGGTCAGAAAATGTCGCTCGCAACTTGAATGCCAAAGCCGAATCGCTAACCTATATGACACTAGATGAGGCGGTCGGGCTGTTATCGCTCTATCTGCCCGAAACAAATGCCATCACATTACGGCGGTTGGGAACGGCGCTGGGCGGTCATGCTTTGGCGATGGAACTGGCAGCACGCCGCATCCAGAAAGAGGGCAATCGCCCCAAGGAAAACGATGGGCAAAAACTCGAACGCTGCATCCGCGACTATGAGGTGGGCATCCCGGCGGGTAACCCATTCAACAGACTGAAACTGGAGCAGGGCAAAGACAAAGAAGATAACCTGACCGTCTCGTTATTTCATAGTTACGAAAGTTTGGGCATTGATGACCAGTGCCGTTTCAGAGCGTTAGGGGTGCTGGCTTATGATGCCCCATTTGATGCTGAACTGGTGGCTGCACTATGGGATGTACCTATCGAAGAAGTCTACGACCTCATCAATTCTTTGCGTTTGCTTTCGCTGCTGGAAATACGCGATAACGGTTATCGCCAGCACCCGCTGCTGCGTGCTTATGCCTATGCTCTATTGAACGATGCCGGAGAAACACAAGCCGCCTTCGACCGTTATACTCGCCATATTATCGAAGTCACCGAGAGATTTGACCAACTGCCGCTGGAACAGTGGCATGAACTGGAACTGCACCTTCCTCATATTCATCTGGTAGGTGACCTATTGGCTGAGCGCTGTCAGGCATTAGAAACACTGGATGAAACACTGGCCGCGCACGCTGGCGAGTTTTCCTGGAACATCATGCGCTATTTGAATCGTCGCCCAGAAGCATTATTTGTCGAGGTGGGCAACCAACGCCAACCTCAGCGGATCAACTGGTTCGAAATGGGGCTGAAAGTCTGGCATGCCGCGAATAATCTTGAGCGCGAAGCCAGCACGCTCAACAACATCGGGGGGCGTGGTCTGCTTTGGGGGAGCAGCGCCAGGCGTTGGCGTTCTACGAGCAAGCCCTGCCCTTAAAACGGGCGGTGGGCGACCGCTCCGGCGAAGCCACCACGCTCAACAACATCGGCTTGGCGTGGTCTGCCTTGGGGGAGCAGCGCCAGGCGTTGGCGTTCTACGAGCAAGCCCTGCCCGTTTTCCGAGCGGTGGGCGACCGCTCCGGCGAAGCCACCACGCTCAACAACATCGGCTTGGCGTGGTCTGCCTTGGGGGAGAAGCGCCAGGCGTTGGCGTTCTACGAGCAAGCCCTGCCCTTAAGCCGGGCGGTGGGCGACCGCTCCAGCGAAGCGGTAACCTGTTATAACATCGGGATGGTATATCGTGCCCTCGATGACCTGGATAAAGCGATTGAGTATGTTGAGCGCTGCGTAGAACTCGATGAACAAGTAGAATACCCTGATCTTGAGAGCGATCGGCGCACGTTAGAACAACTCAAACGACAGCGCGATGGCGGCTCGTCTCAAGAAGATCAGTCCGCAGGCAGTTCTCCCTCACCCGATCTGTCTTCCACTCTCCCCGCCGTGACGGTTCAAATGTTGGGAGGCAACACAGTCGCTGTCAAAACACAGGTCGCAGAAAACCTGGGTGAATGGCGGGAGCAGTTAGAGAATATTAAGGGTGATTTCTCTGGTCGTGGCCCCGACTGGGCGATTGAAGTAGCTTTTGTAGAAGCGCTGTTGGCCGTGCTGGATGATCGCCCCGCGACCCTGCCAGAGGAAAATCCCTACGCATCCGTTGTGAGTCAGGTGGTCGAAGCCATTGCGCAATTTAGAGAGGAAAGTAACACATGACTGATCTGGGAACCTGGCGCAATCATCTCAAGCAGCACCTGACGGACTTCGCTCCCCTCGCGGGACAGGATCGCAGCATCGACCTGATTTACGGTCTCACGGCAGCAGCGGTATTGTGGGAAGTGCGCGACGCGCCCAACAATGCGGCCCAACTCGAAGCGCTCAAAACCGCGTGTGGAGATGAGAAACATCTCGACACGCTGAGACGGGCGCTCGGCGGGTGGGATGTCATAACACGGTTGGACGCAGCCCGCAGTCTGAGCAGCCGCCAGCACGAGAACGCTGACCTGCGAGAAGCTCTTTCCGCTGTGATGGGATACTTCCTCACCGATCTGTTCGCCGAAAAAATGATACAGCCTTCCATCACGGTGGCCGGAGATGTCAGCGGCGCGAATGTCCTGATTGGAAGCCAACAGGTCATCGTGGGCGATCTGGTGATTCAATACTTCCAGCCCAAAGCGGAACGCTGCTGCCCCAAACCCCTGCCGCTGCCCGATAAGTTTGGTGGGCGTGAAGAACGCTTGAAAGAGATCATGGCTGAAATCAAAGCCGGGACCGATACCGCGATCACGGCAGTACATGGGATCGGTGGCATCGGTAAAACAACCCTGGCGCGAGTGTTAGCCCATCGCCTGCACACCGACAAGACTTTCCGCGCCGTGTTGTGGGCGGATGTCACCCGCAGCCCGAATGTGTCGGGCATTCTCAGTGGATGGGTGGTTGCTAACGCGGATTCAGCGTTCAACATGAGCAGCTATCCCACCATTGAACAGGCGGCTTATGCCGCTAAACAGCGGCTGGATGGGGTTATTGATGAGAAATGTGAGACCTGCGAACCGCCGCGTGTACTGGTGGTGCTGGACGATGTGTGGGACAACGGACTGGAGGCTGCTCGCACACTGCGATTGGCGTGCCCGGAGCATACCACCGTTCTGATCACCACCCGGTCAGAAAATGTCGCCGTCAACCTGAATGCCAAAGCGAAGTCGCTGGCGTATATGACTCCGGACGAAGCGGTCGAGATGTTGGCGCTCCATCTGGCGGAAGCAGCCACCGGCACTCTACGGCGGCTGGGATTTGCTCTGGGGGGTCATGCCCTGGCAATGGAACTGGCGGCACGCCGTATACGCAAGGAGAAACGTCCCGGCGAAACAGACGAACAAAAACTTGAGCGCTGTGTCCGCGAGTATGAAACCGGTATTCCGGCAGGCAGCCCGTTTGACGGGCTGAAGTTGGAACAGGGCGACAAAAAAGAAGACAATCTGACCCGCTCCCTGGCCTACAGTTATGACAGCCTGAGTGAAGATGACCAAAAGCGATTTCGAGCGCTGGGTATATTGGCTCACGATGTTCCGTTTGATGCGGCGCTGCTGGCTGCATTGTGGGAACTTCCGCTCGACGCTGTTTACGACCAAGCCGATCATTTACGCCTGCTTTCGTTGTTAGAAACCGATGAAAACTATTATCGTCAGCACCCCCTGCTGCGCGCCTACGCACGCGCTTTGCTTGAAACCACCGGTGAATCCGGCGAAGTTTTCAACCGTTATGCCGATCATATCATCTATGTGACCCGGCAGTTCCGCCAACTGCCGGTGGACCAATGGCACACCTTGACGCCGCAGCTACCTCACATCCACCTGGTGGGTGACGTTTTGGCCCAGCGCTGCCTGATCCCAGCTACACTCGATGACACCTTAATGGCGCGCGTCGGCGAGTTTTCCTGGAACACCATGCGCTATTTGAATCGTCGCCCAGAAGCATTATTTGTTGAGGTGGGCAGCCAACGCGAACCCCAGCGGATCAACTGGTTCGAAATGGGGCTGAAAGTCTGGCGTGGCGCGAATAATCCTGAGCGCGAAGCGGCCACGCTCAACAACATCGGCGGGGCATGGGATGCCTTGGGGGAGAAGCGCCAGGCGTTGGCGTTCTACGAGCAAGCCCTACCCTTAAGCCAGGCGGTGGGCGACCGCTCCGGCGAAGCCACCACGCTCAACAACATCGGCATGGCGTGGTCTGGCTTGGGGGAGCAGCGCCAGGCGTTGGACTTCTACGAGCAAGCCCTGCCCTTAAGACGGGCGGTGGGCGACCGCTCCGGCGAAGCCACCACGCTCAACAACATCGGCATAGCGTGGTCTGCCTTGGGGGAGCAGCGACAGGCGTTGGCGTTCTTCGAGCAAGCCCTGCCCTTAAGACGGGAGGTGGGCGACCGCTCCGGCGAAGCCACCACGCTCAACAACATC
>JACRBK010000485.1 GCA_016234525.1 Chloroflexota bacterium | reverse complement strand
GCGGGCGGCAAGGGTGTGGAATACTCGACCGACATGGCGACCGAAGGCACTGGCTCATTGAAGCTGTCATTGTCGCTGAGCGGTACAGCCTGGGAAGAAGGTGGAGTGTATGTCGATCCACCAACTGCCTACGACTGGTCAGCCGCTAGCACAGTCTCGGCGGATGTGTATGTACCTGCTGAGGCGACCAATTTCCTCGCACAGATCTTCGTGAAAACCGGCGAGGGCTGGACATGGGCGAACTCGGCAGATGCCCAACTTACTCCTGGCGAGTGGACAACTGTCACGGCTGACCTGAGCACGTTGGGCGAGATTGCCGATGTGCATGAAGTCGGTGTGAAAGTTGGTTCCGGCTCAACGGCCTTCACAGGCGATGTTTTTATTGACAACATCGCTCTGGGATCCGCAGCGGAACAGGCAGCGGTTGAAGCCGTAGAAGTCACACCTGAACTGCTCTACGGATTTGAGAGTGACGCTGAGGGTTGGATTATGGCGGACTATTGGGCGGGCGGCAAAGGCATAGAATACTCGACCGATATGGCGACCGAAGGCACTGGCTCATTGAAGCTGTCATTGTCGCTGAGCGGTACGGCCTGGGAAGAGGGTGGTGTGTATGTCGATCCACCAACTGCCTACGATTGGTCAACTGCCAACACAGTCTCGGCGGATGTGTATGTACCTGCCGAAGCCACCAACTTCCTCGCGCAGATCTTCGTGAAAACAGGCGAGGCCTGGACGTGGGCGAACTCGGCAGATGTCCAACTTACTCCTGGCGAGTGGACAACTGTCACGGCTGATTTGAGCGCATTGGGCGAGATTGCCGACGTGCATGAAGTCGGTGTGAAAGTCGGTTCCGGCTCAACGGCCTTCACAGGCGACGTTTTTATTGACAATCTGATGTTGAATGTGCCTACCGAGTAAATCGAACGACCTGGTCTAACAACACAGGGCAGGATAGCAACCGGCTGTTCTGCCCTGACTGCGTTAAATTGCCCTACTAGCCAGAGGCATTTTCCCCAGACAAAAAATAAGCGGCCCCGCCTCATAAATCTTGAGATTATGTTGTATACATTCTCCACTATTCCTGGAAATTTTCACCTCGGATCAGCCGGTTAGTTGACACTGCGCAAAAATCTCATTACAATGTGTTTATGATGTTTTAAAACATAACATTATGTTTCATACCGTTCTTTTCATCACATTCTATTCTTTTTAACGCTGTGAAACGTCCGTTCGAAACATATTTTTGTGGGTGAAACAATGGACAATCACGAAACCTTCTCTGGCCGAAAGCTGGTGATCAACCTGGATGAACCTTCCGGTAACGTTGAACAGCTTCTGAAAGGGTTGGCTTCCGGTCCACGTATTGACATCCTGCGGTATCTGGGTGGACATAGCAGCAGTGTGAATGAGATTGCTGACGCGCTCAGTATCCCCGCAACCACCGCTGCGCTGCACATCAATCAGCTTGAAAAAGCCGGGCTGATCCGCACCGAATTAAAACCGGCCAGCCGGGGGCTGCAAAAAATCTGTGTGCGGCTGTACGACCAGGTCGTGATGACCCTGCCCGTCGGAGAACTTCCCCAAGAAAACACCATCGATATTGTGATGCCTATCGGCGCTTATGTGGATTGTAACGTCACGCCGACGTGCGGACTCGCCAGCGAACATGGGATTATCGGCAACTTGGACGATCCCGCCACATTTTATGACCCCGGTCGGCTCAACGCTCAGCTTCTCTGGTTCAAATACGGTTACGTCGAATACCGTTTTCCCAACCGGCTGCCTGCTAACGCAATTCTCGAAAATCTCCAGATCAGTTTTGAAGTCTGCTCAGAAGCGCCTCTGCACAATGACGACTGGCCCTCAGATATTACGTTATGGATCAACGAGGTCGAAGTGGGTACCTGGACCAGCCCTGGCGATTTTGGCGGTGAACGCGGCGCGCTCACGCCGAATTGGTGGGAAGAGTGGAATTCACAGTATGGGCTGCTAAAGGTATGGCGGATCACCGATCATGGCTCGTATGTGGACGGTACGCAGATTTCAGGGAGCACGCTCAGCGAATTGAACATAGAAGCCCAAAAATTTATGTCGGTGCGCGTCGGTGTAAAAGAAGATGCGGCCAATATTGGTGGAATTAACATCTTTGGGTGTCGTTTTGGCAATTATCCCCAGGATATTCTGATGCGAATGCGATTTCGTGGATAAACCACGTTTTATAAACAGCAAAGGAGGCAGCCGATTTAGAACATCAATAACACACTGGTCCGAATTCTCGTCTGAGTATTTGAACAAATCTTAGGAGGATAAAGACATGTTTAGACGTTTGTTAGTGGTGCTCGCGCTGGTGTTAGTAGCTGTATCAGCGCTGCCTGGGCCAGCCGTGGCTCAGGACAAGGTTGAATTAACATTTGTGGGATGGGGAGGGCCGGAAGAACAGGCAGTCTTCCAGCACCTCGTGGATGTGTTCAACGAAAATAACCCCGACATCGTGATCACGTACCAACCCATCCCCACCGATTATACCACAACCCTCAAAACGATGATCGCAGGCGGCACGCCGCCGGACATCGCCTATGTTCCCGATGGTGATTTCTCGGCGTTTGTTCCGCGCGATCAACTGGTCAATCTTCAGCCCTTTGTCGACGCCAGCGAAACGTTTGATCCCGATGGTGTGTGGCCGTCAGCATTAGGCCGTTACCGCTGGGATGCCGAAAATAAGGTGTTCGGCCAGGGATCGCTGTATGCCCTCCCCAAAGACATCGGCCCGACCATCCTGTATATCAATGTGGACCTGTTCGAACAGTTGGGTGTGGCGCTGCCGTCGTTTGAAACTCCCATGACCTGGGACGAGTTCATCGATTTGGCGCAGCAGTTGACGGTGGACACCAACGGTAAACACCCCAATGAAGATGGTTTTGACGTGAACAGCGTTGAATATTGGGGACTGGGCGAAATCTGGTTCGAAGATGGCGTTTTTAACAATGGTGGCACGATGGTCAACGAAGACGCCCGGACCTTCACAATGGCTGAGGATCAGAATACCATCGACGCGATCCAGTTCCTCTCAGACCTGGTGCATGTCTATCATGTGGCGCCGAGTTCAGCGGAAACCGCCTCGATGAGTATCGGCCAGATGTTTGAAGCGGGTCGTATGGCGATGACGACCAATGGTCGCTGGGCCACAACCGGCTATCGCACGACGCTCGCTTTTGAATTTGACGTAATCCCCTTCCCGGTTGGGCCAGGGGGAGTCACTGCCTATATGGATCAGGAAGACTGCTCCTTCTCCGGTTGGTCCGGTTCGGTCGGTGTGGCAATCATCGCCGGGTCGAATGGCGAAGAACACGCCGCCGAAGCCTATCGTTTTATCGAGTTTATTGCTGGGTCCGAAGGCCAGACTGAACAGGCCGCGCTTGGCTTCCAGATTCCAAACCAGATCGAACTGGCCAACAGCGATGTGTTCTTGCAGCGCGATCAATATCCGGCGCACGCCGAAGTCTTTATTGAAGCAGCGCGCTGCCAGCCGCCCGGCCCCTGGACCCGTACCCCCAATTACGGCGAGTGGTTTAACGACTCGTTCTGGGGCGGGGTTTGGCCGGCTGTCGTAGTCGATGCCACCGAACTAGCGGAAGATGCCTTGTATGATGCGGCTGAGACGTTCCAGGAAGACCTGGACGCGGCCTGGGCCAGCATCGAGTAGTCTTCTCTGGGGAAAGAGAAAAGATGAGTATAAGGGCGGGTGAACAGACCCGCCCTTATGACAACACGGCTAAGTGCGTTTCGCCCCCTTTTTTCCAAATAGACTTTTGGAGATAGAGCAATGAACCGTCTTTTCGGGCGGAAGCGTGAGCTAACGCTCAGCCAACGTGACGCTATCTGGGGATACTTGTTTGTAGCGCTGCCGGTGATTGGGTTTATCGTGTTTGCCGCTGGTCCGCTAATTGCGTCTGTGTTCTTAAGTTTCGCCGAATGGGACCTGCTGCGTGATCCAAAATGGGTAGGATTCGACAATTGGAGCAAGCTGATCACCCT
>JACRBK010000049.1 GCA_016234525.1 Chloroflexota bacterium | reverse complement strand
TGAGGGTAGCGTCTTTCATGGCGCGCTCATAACCACGCCAGCGTACACGCGCCGACACAGCATTTTCCGGCCCGTCGATAATACCAATATTCCGGTGTCCCAGCGCCAGGAGGTGCTGTGTCAGGATATAGGCGCCGTTTTCGTCATCGGCATGAACGCAAGGAATATTACTGTCGGTGTAACCTGCAATGACAACCGGGTACCCTTTTTCAGCCAGCAGTTGAGCGCCTTTATCTCCTAATGCACTTTCAAAGATAATGCCGTCTACCATCTGCCGCTCTAAGAGTCGGGCATAGGTCGAGGCAGGATCATCAGTCGAACGCGCGGTTGACAAAAGAATGCTGTAACCTCTCAGCGACGCTTCACGATCTATGCCATGAAGCATTCCCAATAAATGAGAATTGCCAAAAACGAAGTCGGCCACATAGTGCGGGAAAATATTGGCTATCACAAACGTTCGATCTTGATCTTGAGCAAGCAGTCGGGCGGCTACGCTGGGGCGATAATTGAGCGTTTTTATGGCGGCCAACACACGGGCGCGGGTTTCGGATGCAACATCTTGTTTGTTGTTAAGCACGCGGGAGACCGTTTGATAGGAGGTGCCCGCATATTCCGCAACATCTTTGATTGTCGCCCGTTTCGCCACAGACAGCTCCTTTTGATCGTGAACGTTCTCGGAACAATCTCATTCTAGTTTAGAAAGTTCCTGAGGTCAAGTGAGCGACCCTGCCCTATTGACACTCATCTTCTTTTTATCTTATACTGTTCAAAAGTGTGATCGTTCCCGGTACTTACAGTTTCTTTTCCCGGTAACGTTCACAATGACAGAATCAACGATCCTATCCCCTGTCTAAGAGAAAGGAGAAGCGCTCATTCATCATCTGCAACAGCTAGATCACAATTCTGATCTGTCCACATTAATCTTTAAGGAGATCTTTCATGTTCAAATCCAAGCTCGTTTTAGTGCTCATTTTGTTCCTGATCACTGTCTCCGCAGTTTCGGCTACTCACCCGGCAGTTGTTGCCCAGGGACCTGAATACATCACTTACAATTCCTATAACGGTGATCCAGAACCACGCCGTGTCGATGAAATGGTCGTCGGCATGTGGAATGACGCGAATCCTCTGACGCCGGTTGAGCATTCAATCATCGCGCACGAAGATTTCAAGCAGGCCTTGCGTGCCTACCTGACCGCCGAACCGGCCCCCGATGTGTTGACCTGGTTTGCTGGCAACCGCGCCCGCTTCTTCATTGACAAGGGCTTGATCGCCGACCTCTCCGATATGTGGACGGAATATGGCTTTGATACCGCCCTGGCCCCTGGTTTCCAGGCTCTCGCAAAAGTGGAAGATAAACCCTATTTCCTCCCCACCTCTTACTATTGGTGGGCGGTCTATTATCGACCTTCCCTGTTTGAAAAAGCGGGCGTCACCAAAGTTCCCGAAACCTGGGATGAATTCTTGGGCGCTTGCGACACGCTGAACGCGGCGGGTATCAGCCCCATTACGATTGGTACACGCTATCCCTGGACTGCCGCTGCCTGGTTCGACTATCTCAACATGCGCGTCAATGGGCCGCAGTTCCACATCGACCTGATGCTGCTGAAGGAATCCTACACGGACGAGCGCGTAAAGAAGACTTTCGAAGTCTGGAACCAGCTTTTCGAACATGACTGTTTCATTGATGACCCGGCTGCTTATGCCTGGCAAGAAGCGGTTGACTTCATGGTTCAGGAAGAAGCCGCCATGTATCTGATGGGCGGGTTCATCACCGACTCATATCCCGATGAACTGGAAAGCGATCTCGATTTCTTCCGCTTCCCGATCATCGATCCGGCTGTCCCGATTGGTGAAGATGCCCCCACCGATGGTTACTTCATCGCGGCGAACGCGCGTAACCTGGAAGGCGGCAAGGATTTTCTGGCTTACCTCGGCTCGCAGGAAATTCAGCAGTTAGCCTTAGACGAACTGGGTCGCCTGCCTACCCGTACCGATGTCGATATTTCCGGCATCGCACCTGCGACTCAAAAGGGGATTGGCCTGGTACAAGGCGCGGATTATGTCGCCCAGTTCTACGACCGGGATACCACCCCGCCCATGGCTGAAGCCGGTATGGAAGGTTTCTCCAAATTCTGGAGCGACCCCAGCACGATTGACCAGGTCTTGGAAGATCTCGAAGCCGAACGGCTCCGCATTTTGGAAGAAGGCGTCGAAGAGTAACCAGGATTGTTTGAAAGCTAATATAGCGCGGGGTGAACACCATGTTCACCCCGCCTGGTATAACCCGCCCGATGCTCATCAAATTCACATCAAGGAGGCCGCATGGCTGCTGTGGCTAAAGTAACCGGTCGTTCTCGCCGGCTTAGTGAGCCTTTAGATTTTACCCATGCACAATTTTTGTCGCTGATTCTCGCCGTTGTCATCCTGGTCGCCTTCATTTTTATGCCCTGGATGTGGACTGAACCGAAATATAACGGGGCGCGGCTGATGTCGGATGTATTGGTTCAGGGATCATTAAAAAACTTTGGAACCATTCAATTAGTTCTGATCCCGCTGTCGTCTTTGCTGGCGGGAGGGGTGGCTCTGTGGGGGCTGCTCGGTGCGGAACGTGGACGCTGGTCTTCTCTGCTGGTTTTGGCGAGCGCCTTGCTCGGCCTGTTCTACTATTTCAACCTCTACTTCATGCGCGAAGGCGAAGTTGCGGAATATATCCGGGATAATGTCGGCACCGGATTCAAAGTGACCCTGGTCGCCTTGATTGGGCTGGTGCTGCAAATACTCTTGTCGATATCGCCGCTCAACCTTGGCTGGCAGCGTGTCAGCCGAAAACTAGGCGTGCTGAAGCCACCTGTTTCACAAAAGATGATTCCCTATTTGTTCCTGGCCGGGCCGATGCTGCTTTACCTGGTGTGGGTGATCGGGCCAACCCTCTATACTTTTTATTTGAGTCTGACCGATTGGGATGGCGTCAGTACGGCTCATTATGTCGGCTTCGATAACTATAGGACTTTGTTTAAGCAAAATGTCTTTACCGAGTCGCTGTATAACAATGTGCGCTGGCTGGCTGTGTTTATCACCATCCCCACCACCTTGGGGCTGGCGCTGGCGATGATTTTTAATACCGAAATGCGAGGGGGCCGCTGGTATAAAGTCAGCTTCTATTCACCGCTGGTCCTCTCGTGGCCGGTCATCGCGCTCGTATGGGCCTGGGTTTACCATCCGGCTAAGGGGTTGATCAACTCGCTGCTGACCGAAGGGGGTATTACCGATAATCCGCCGGGGTGGCTGGCCGACCGGGATCTGGCCATTTACTGCATTATCGCGGCGGCAACCTGGCGGCAGGCCGGTTATGTGATGGTGTTGTATCTGGCCGGTTTGAAGAATGTCGATCCCACCCTGTTGGATGCCGGTCTGGTCGATGGCGCGAATCGCTGGCAGTTGTTCCGCCATGTAATTTTCCCCCTGCTCTCGCCGGTGACCACTATCGTCTTTATCATTTCGGTGATTGACTCTCTGCGTTCATTTGATCTGGTCCAGGTGATGACACGCGGCCACCAGGGGACGCAAGTGCTGGCGAATTTCATGTATATCGAGGCTTTTAATAACTATCGCATGGGCTATGGCGCTTCAATTGCCGTGATCCTGTTCACCATCAGCATATTCTTCGTGGGCCTCTATTTGTGGATCAGTCTGAGAAACGAGTTGGAATACTAGGAGGCAGGCGCATGGCAACAATCACTCGAACCAGAACCCAACTGGCAGGACGTAAAAAACAAACTTTTGGACAGCACGTTAACGCGAGCAGCAAACACCTGTTTCTGCTGTTATTCACACTCACCTGGCTGCTGCCGATGTTTGCTTCTATTTTGACCTCGTTCCGCACCATGGACGACATTACCGTAAATGGTTTTTGGAGCATTCCTAAGGAAATAACGCTGGACAAATTTAGCGATGCCTGGACAACTGCCCGCATCCGAGTTTATTTGCTCAACAGCTTCATCATCACGATTCCGTCGCTGTTGGGGATGATGTTTCTGTCGTCCCTAAACGCTTTTGCCCTGGCACGCTTCAAATTCAAAGGCAATCTGCTGATCTACTTTATCTATGTGGGCGGGACGATGCTCCCATTCCAGATCTTGCTGCTGCCCGTATTTCGCCTCACCAATAAGCTGGACCTATACGATACCTATGGCGCGCTCATTTTAATTCACACGGCGTTTCAGTTAGGGTTTTGCACGTTCGTGCTGCGCAACTTTATGCGAACCATTCCGGGCGAGATCCTGGATGCGGCCCGCGTGGACGGCTGTAATGAATTTCGCATCTACTGGCAGATCATGCTGCCGCTCAGCCTGCCATCACTGGCGGCTCTGGCAACCCTGGAATTTACCTGGATTTTTAACGACTTCCTGTGGGCATTGATACTGCTTCAGTCGGACTCGCTGCGCCCGGTCACTGCCGGGTTGGCCACCTTGCAGGGCCAGTATGTCACAGACTGGCCGTTGATCACGGCGGGTGCGTTGTTGGCAACACTGCCGACGATTCTTGTTTTTGTATTTCTCCAGCGCTTCTTTATCCAGGGCTTGACGTTGGGTTCTGGCAAATAACCAATTCGCAGAAAGGATCTTTTCTTTGCGCTCAGTACACCCTTTTAATCATCAGTGGCTGTTCTATCCCGAACGCCTGGGCAATGAGGTCTCCGATGCTCAGTTTGAGGGAGTGACCCTGCCACATACGAACAAACTTTTGCCGTATCACAATTTTGATAACGCCGAGTATCAGTTTGTTTCTACCTATCGTAAGCGTTTCGTGCTGCCCGAAGCTCGCCAGGGGAGGCGTGTTTTCCTCGATTTTGAGGGGGCGATGATGGCGTGCGAAGTCTGGCTGAACGGGCACAAACTCGGAGAACATGAAGGCGGCTTTCTCCCTTTTTCGTTTGAGCTGACAAAACATCTGAACGAGAACCATGAAAACTTGCTGGTAGTTTATCTGGATTCTACCGAGCGCAAAGATATTCCGCCTTACGGTTTTGTGGTTGACTATTTGACTTTTGGAGGCATTTACCGCGAGGTCAGCCTGCGTTTTGTCGAACCATGCCATATCACCAATGTATTTGTGCGTCCCCAGGGCGTTCTGACCGATAATCCGCTGGTCGTGGTCGATGTTCAGGTTGAGAATCAAAATGACCGGCCTTTTAAGACCACTGCCGGGGTGCGGATCAAAGATGCAGACGGCAGCCTCCTGGCGTCTGCGACCATGCCGGATCTCACTTTCGAGCCAGGGTCTAGCACCAAATTCTCATTGTCAGTGAACAATCTGCCCCCCATCCAGCGCTGGTCGTTGGATAATCCGGCGCTTTACTTTGCCGAAGTTACATTGGCCGAGGGTCAAATCGACCAGCGAATAGAGCGCTTTGGTTTTCGCGAGGCCGAATTCAGAGATGACGGCTTCTACCTGAACGGCGAGCACGTCAAACTGATGGGGCTAAACCGCCATCAAACTTATCCCTATATTGGAGCTGCCGCGCCGGCCCGATTGCAGCGCCGCGATGCTGATCTGATCCAGAATGAGATGGCGTGCAATATCGTCCGCACCTCACACTATCCGCAGTCGCGCCATTTTTTGGATCGCTGCGACGAAATCGGCCTGCTGGTCTTTGAGGAAATTCCTGGCTGGCAGCATATTGGTGATTCCGACTGGCAGGCGCTCTCACTGCGCAATCTACAGGTGATGATCGAACGAGATCACAACCATCCTTCGATTATTCTGTGGGGAGTCCGGATTAATGAATCCCTGGATAATGAGGCGTTTTATACCGCCACGAATGCGCTCGCGCATCAACTCGATCCTACCCGTCAAACTGGCGGCTCACGGTACTTCCAGGGAAGCCAGTTCTTAGAGGATGTTTTTACTTACAACGACTTTTCAGATACCGTTGTCGATCCCATTCATACGCCGCACCTGATCACCGAATTTGGCGGCCATATGTTCCCCACCAAGAGTTGGGATCACGAGGAGCGTCTGTTAGAACATGCCATGCGGCACGCGCGTGTGCAGGATCGGCAGCTTGGCATGGCAAAAGTGGCTGGGGCTATTGGTTGGTGCGCTTTTGATTACAACACTCACCAGGAATTCGGTTCCGGCGATCATATTTGTTATCACGGCGTCATGGACATCTTTCGCCTACCCAAATATGCCGCCTACTTTTATGCCAGCCAGATCGCCCCGCGCCGCCGGGTTGTGTTGCAGGCGGCTACTGTTTGGTCAATGGGCGACCGCAGTCGCGGTGGCATTGATCCACTGGTTATTTTTAGCAACTGCGACTTTGTTGAAATCTGGGTGGGCAACGACCGGCTGGGCTGTTTTGAACCCGATCGCGCCAGCTTCCCCAACCTACCCCACCCTCCTTTCCAGGTTACAACTGGCATGGAACATCTCACCTGGGGCAAAAACCTGTCTGATCTGCGAATCATCGGGATCATCGATGGCAAGGTGGCCGCTGAGCAGTCAATTGCTTCCGATGGTTTGCCGTCCGCATTACTTCTACAAGTGGATGATCAGGAATTGGATGCAGACGGCGCCGATATGACCCGTGTGGTGTTCAAAATCGTGGATCGTTATGGCAACCGCCTACCGTATACTAACCCGGTCGTCACATTCGAAATCGATGGACCAGCCGATTTGATCGGTGAAAATCCATTTGCCCTGATAGGCGGACAGGCAGCACTTTATCTGCGCGCCCGACATGAATCGGGCATGGTGCAACTTCGCGCGACTACCCCGCGCCTTGCGCC
>JACRBK010000478.1 GCA_016234525.1 Chloroflexota bacterium | reverse complement strand
GGTAACGCGGCGTTCAGTTCAGACGGATCGCTGATCGCATTGGCTGATCGTTCGCAGCAAACGCTGGTATTGTGGGATGTGAACGATCAGGCCGTTGTGGCCTCAGTGAGCGGTTTGCAAACCGGGTATCTTGAATTTTCGCAAGATGACCAGGTCCTGTTCACCTTACCTCATGATTTTTCCCCGCTAGCCTGGGATGTCAACGCGCTGCGAGCGGCTTCGGAACCGATAATGCTCCCCGGATTCAACGAAGACGCGGCCTGCCTGGAGCATCTCAAAACCCTGCCGGTGGTGACCGTGCTGCCTGTTGGAGGGGTGACCGCATTGGCGCTGCATCCCGATGATCCCCAAAGTATCCTTATCTACGGTTTTGAAGGCGTCATTCACAAGATTGATACGCGAACCGGCGAAGAAAAGCTGGCGATACCCTATTGGACCAACGTGACATTCTCCGATGCCTACTTTGTCTTTAACCCCGATGCCAGCCTGATCGCCGGGGGCAGGTGCAGCGAAACTCCGGCGGGCGGGTATTGCACTGAATCAGATATGCAGGTGTTCAATGCAGAAACGGGCGAGTCATTGTTCAAGACCACACGTGACTATGACCACATCAACCGTGCGGCATTCACGCCGGATGGACGCTGGCTGCTGACCGGGCACACGCCGCTGTATGGCATGATGTACGGCCCGCTGCGCGATAACAACATCCACATCTGGGGGATCAATGCGCCATAAGTAGCTCATCGCAGAGGTATGGGAAATTCTTTTTCAGCCAGTTATGAATTAATCACACTTTATCGGGGTAGACCCCATAGGTAGTAAGACTTAGTCCACAAAATAAGGTTTCAGGATAGGAGTAAATGCGATGAAAGAGCTTCGAACGGAAATCGAAATTCAGGCATCACCTGAAAAAGTCTGGCAGATCCTCATGGATTTCGACATGTGGCCCGAATGGAATCCCTTTATTCACACGGTCATCGGAAAGCCCGAAACAGGCGAAAACGTTGACATTACTTTCCGAACCGCCTCAAAAGAGATGACTTTGCATTGTGTTATTGTCAAGGCTGCGCCGAACCAGGAGTTATGTTGGAAGTATCATGTTATTATTTCCGGCCTGTTTAGGGGCGAGCACAGTTTTATCATTGAACCGATGGGAACTGATCGCGTTCGTTTTATTGATCGAGAAATATTCAACGGTTTACTCGTTCCCCTACAAGCCAAAGATATTGATTCCCATTCAAGACGAGGCTTTGAAGAAATGGATAGAGCACTCAAAATTCGGGCAGAGCAAACTTGAGCTATATGATTTTGTTAGGTATTCAACTGCTATTGGAAGAGCAAGGCAATACCGAGGTACAGGTGTTATTGAGATGACTAGACTTAGGAGGCGCACCAATGAAGGCACGCCTCCTTTCCCGCAGACTCGCGCCGGTTTTCCCGGTTGGTTTTCACCGTTTTACAGGCATCTCATTCAGCCGGTGGGACCAGCATCCCCAATATCGCAGTGGCTTCCGCATCGTCAATCTCGTAGTCAATAATCTCCAGCAGTTCCTGCTCGAACGTCATATCCAGGCGATATTCGGTGCTGTCTCGCACCATTTTCAGGTAGACCCGAAACGTGTCGTCATCCATCCAGGCCCCATGCGTCGCCACCGGACCCAGGCGGTTTTCGGACCGGCGGTACAGACCATCCAGCCCAACGGGAATAGCAGCTGTCGTACCGTCCACGAAAGTGAGAGTTAACACGGCTTCGGCGCTCTCATCGAACGTCAAGGACAGGGCCTGTGTGTCGAACCAGGTCTTGGCTTCTCCTGGCGGAATCCGAACGTTCAGCCGGTTCCCATAGAGCAAGTCGGGTGTCAGCAGGTTATACGTCTGGCCGCTGACCGTCGCTGCCAGTGCGGGCAGCACCGGGACGGCTTGAGCCTGGGGTTGGCTGACGGCATTCACAGCAGCTTCGAGTTCAGTGACTCCGGCGGCATCGGCGGGCAGCGCCTCATCAGCCGTCGTCAGCATGTACAACTGCCCGATCAGGGGAACCGCCTGGTGTGCGATACGAATGGCATCGGGAATTCCCGAAGTCATCACAAACACGAGGTCTTTATCGGGATAAACCCACACGTACTGGCCGGCAAAGCCAATCGCAAAATAGGCGTTGATGGAGGGTAAAATCCACCACTGGTAGCCATAGTCAAAGCCGGGGAAAGCATCCTTCATGTGCGTCATGGTCGAAGCTGTCACCCACTCGGCGGGGACAAGCTGCTGCCCGTCCCATTCACCAAGGTGTAGATACAAGTAGCCGAACTTCGCCATATCACGCGGGGTCAACTGCAATTCACTCGCCCCAAAATTGACGTTGTGTGCGTCAGCCGTCCAGGCCGCATTCGTGATACCCATGGTGCCAAACAGGTTTTCGTTGGCATACTCAAGGGCGCTCATGCCGGTCGTCTGATTGATCATGCCGGAGAGCAGCATAGTCGAAACGTTGCAGTAATGAAATTCCGTCCCCGGCTCGTACATCATGGGCAAATCCAGGCCCGCTTGCACCCAATCCTCTGTATCATAGACGTTATTGTCGCCCGTCGCGGTATAGTAATCACACTCCAGACCTGAACTCATGGTCAAAAGGTTGTCAACGGTGATGGCTTCTTTGCGCGCGTCCACGTTGGCGACGGTGTGATCCGCGTACAGGTCCAGCAGCTTCGCATCGATACCGGGAATCAGCCCTTGCTCAATGGCGATGCCGATCAGCGCCGAGGTAAAACTTTTGCTACTGGAATAGAGATAGTGTTGGTCGTCCATCGTCACCGGGTCGAAATAGGCTTCGGCGACGATATACCCATGCCGAATCACGATCATACTATCGGCAACCATGGACGGGGTGGCTATGGTATTGACCAGCGCCGCCAATTCTACCGAACTCATCCCCTGCTCTTCAGGGGTAGAAGTACGCCAACCGTCTGTCGGCCAGTAGGGGCCAGAATCTCCTTGCGCCTGAACGGGTACGCTCGCCAGCGCGGGCAGGACCAACACAGCGATTACTATGACAAATAGCACTTGTTTCGCGGACATGATGGGTATTCCTCCTTAATAATCTGAGATATTCAGGTTGGGGAGTTACCGGGTTAGTCGCGTCAGCGGAAAGTCCAGCGTGCCCGATGAGCTAAACGCTCACACTTTTATTGTAAAACCCATCGCGTCTTTGAGGGGATTGGGAAAAGTTTGGCTTTTGCGTCATTCCGCGCATAAGTGTTTTACAATGAGCGTATCAGCCACGCATTTGTCAGTGGAGGTCAGGTATGGAAACGCTCAAGATGCTCAAAGGCTACGAGCTTCATGAACGCATTGGCAGCGGCGGCTTTGGGGTGGTCTACCGCGCGTATCAAACTACGGTGGGCCGCGAAGTCGCTATCAAAATTATTCTGCCGCACTACGCCAACCATCCCGACTTCATCCGCCGCTTTGAAACCGAGGCGCAGTTCATCGCGCGGCTGGAACACCCCTACATCGTGCCGTTGTATGACTATTGGCGCGACCCAGAAGGCGCATACCTGGTGATGCGTTGGCTGCGTGGGGGCAGTCTGCGTGAACTGCTGGCACAAGGGGCGCTCGAACCGGACACTGCTGCTCGCCTGTTGGACCAAATCGCTGCTGCGCTGGACCTGGCTCACCGCCACAACGTGGTCCACCGCGACCTGAAACCGGCCAACATCCTGCTCGACGAAGACGGCAACGGTTATCTTTCCGATTTTGGCATCGCCAAGGATGTAGGCGATTCGCAAAGCGGCGTCACCGGGACAGATATGATCATCGGCTCACCCGATTACCTGGCTCCCGAACAGGCGCGCAGTGATCCGGTCACACCACAGACCGACATCTACAGCCTGGGCGTGATGTTGTACGAAATGCTGGCGGGGGCGCACCCTTTCCCTGACAAAACGCCGGTCGAGCGCATGTACCAGCATCTTAACACCCCGCTCCCCGCGATCACCGCTCTGCCTGACGATCTACGCGACGACCTCAACGCTATCATCCAAAAAGCCACTGCCAAGAATCCCGCTCACCGTTACAGTAGCACACTCGAAATGGCGGGGGCGGTGCGCGAAGTGCTGCTTGCCGTCACCCAGTCCGGCGGAACCCAGGTGGAACAACTCACTCTGCGCGAGCAGGAAATCTTGCAACTGATCGCGGGCGGCTGCTCCAACCAAGAGATCGCCCAGCGCCTGTTTGTCACGGTGGCGACGGTCAAGTGGCATGTGTGGCAGATGTACCGTAAGTTACGCGTGCGCAGCCGGGTGCAGGCCATCGCTCGTGCCCGCGAAATGGACCTGATGCTGCCCACTGCCGCCATGCCCGCCGACGTGCTGACCGACGCCACCCTGATCGTCCAGCCTGAGCCGGAAAACCCCTACAAAGGGTTGCGTGCGTTTCAGACTGCGGATGCACGCGACTTTTTCGGACGCGAGAAGCTGGTGCAGCGGCTGGTCAAGCGCCTGAGCGACCCCAAACAGGGGCGCTTCCTGGCGGTAGTCGGACCAAGCGGCAGCGGCAAGTCCAGCGCCGTGCGCGCTGGGTTGATTCCCGCCCTGTGGCGCGGGGATATTCCCGGATCGGGCCGCTGATTCATCGTCGAGATGGTCCCTGGCGCACGCCCGCTGGACGAGATGGAAGTCGCCCTCACGCGCATCGCGGCGACCTACTCCGACAATCTGCGTGAGCACCTGGAACGTGACGAAAACGGCCTGCTGCGCGTGGCCGGGCTGATCCTACCCAACGACGGCAGCGAGTTGGTAATCGTCGTAGACCAGTTTGAAGAAGTGTTCACGCTGGTGGAGGATGAATCCCGCCGCACCCACTTTTTGGACCTGCTGCACGCTGCTGTCACCGATCCACGCAGCCGGGTGCGAGTGGTGATCACTCTGCGGGCCGATTTCTACGACCGTCCGCTGAACTATGCACATTTTGGCGAGTTGGTGCGCGTCCACATGGAAACGGTGCTGCCGCTCTCCGCCGAAGAACTGGAATCCGCCATCGTTCAGCCTGCCGCGCAGGTAGGTGTCAGCTTTGAGCCGGGACTTGTGGCGACCATTATTTCCGACAGCCATTATCAGCCCGGCGCACTGCCCCTGCTGCAATACGCCCTGACGGAGTTGTTTGAGCAGCGCGCCGGGCGCAAACTGACCCAGGCGGCCTATCAGGCGTTGGGTGGAGCGGTCGGGGCCCTGGCGAAGCGCGCCGACGAGCTTTTCCTGGAACAGTCACCCGAAGGCCGCGAAGCGGTCCGCCAGATGTTCCTGCGGCTGGTCACGCTGGGCGAGGAGGCCGAGGATACCCGGCGGCGTGTTTCGCGTGGGGAGCTGCTGGCCGTTGCTGCAAATGACGGCGACCTGATGGACGAGGTGATCGACACTTATGCCGCCTACCGACTGCTGACCCTGGATCACGATCCGGCGACGCGCAGCCCCACCGTCGAAATGGCACACGAGGCCATTTTGCATGAGTGGGAGCGGCTGCGCGGTTGGCTGGATACCAGCCGCCTCGACATCCGCCAGCAGCGCCTGTTGGCTGCCGCTGCTAGCGATTGGCACAAAGCTAACCAGGATTCCAGCTACCTGCTGCGCGGCGCGCGGCTGGACCAGTTCGCAGCGTGGGCTGCCGACGCCCCAATTGCACTGACCACCCGCGAACGCTCCTTTCTGGATGCGAGCCTAGACCAGCAGTCCCACGAAGCGGAATCCGAGCGCGAACGGCAGCAAAAAGAACTTGCCCTGGCGCGGCGAGCCGCTGAATCCCAACGCCGCGCTGCCAACCGTCTGCGGATCATGGTCGCCGGGCTAGTGGTGTTCCTGCTTGGAGCGATGAGTCTGGCTCTATTCGCCTTGGGACAACGAAACGATGCCGAGGCCGCACGTAATAACGAACGCACCGCGCGCGCGCAGGCTGAAGACAGCCTGCGCCGCACCACTGCCCAGCGCCTCGGCCTGGAGAGTTTGTCATTGGTGCAGACAGACGGCGAATCAAATCTGATTGGTCTGCTGGCAGTTCAATCAATCACCACCAACTACACGCCTCAGGGCGATGCGGCAATTCAGGCTGCAATGTTGCAGCAGTACCCGCGTCATGTATTTACATCCAGTTATGGAGCAGGAGCACCATTTAGTCTGGTGCTGTCACCGGATGAGATGTTTGTGGCTGCCATCCTCGATGGGGTTGCATTGGAAGTATGGAATGTCGAGACAGGTGAATCGGTGCTTTCCTCCGAGGAATTTGATGCGATATTTTTGCCCGATGGGCATCTGGCTACCCTGCGTTTGGATGGAACGGTGCATGTATGGGATCTCCAGACTAGAGAAGCAACCTTGGTGATTACCCTGAATGACATTCTGGGACCTCGCGACAATCACCTGAATATACTGCCAGATACCAATACATTAGTTATCGCAGGGACAACCGGATGGGTCGTACTGGTTAACGCTAAAACGGGTGACGAGATCGCACGCTTTATGACCTACCCAGACGCTCATTGGCGGGATATGACCGTCTCACCCGATGGCACCAAGCTGCTGCTTATAGGAACTAACTCGTATGCCCGTTTATGGGATATTGAAACACAGCAGGAGATCAGAAACTATTATAATAACGGTGAGATTGGGTGGAAAGTGGCCTTCGCGCCGGATGGACAGACCATCGCTACCGCTACTGGCGCTGGGCTGATTCGTATCTGGGAACTTGATTCGCCCGATGCACCACTCCTCACCTTTAACCCGCATTCAACTTATGTCCAGGGCATGGCTTTTTCCCCTGATGGTACTGTTCTGGCCAGTAGTGGGGCCGATACCCGGGTCCACTTTTGGGACGTTATCACGGGCGCAGAAGTCCGTCCCCCCCTTGTACACTCTACTGCAACACGCTGGGTTCTTTTTTCGCCGGATGGTCAACGCGTTTTTTCTTGTAGCGAAGACGGTCTTGTGTGGGTCTGGGAGGTCAATCCCCACTTCGCTTTCCCAGAATTTAACAGTCCTATTGCCCACCAACACGCTGACGCTTTTTCACCAGATGGGACGCTGCTGGCAAAGATAAACATGAAGCGGCTTTCGTTTTACGATGTTGCAACCTGGACTGAGGTAGCGTATTACGAAACCACTCAGGATAATTTTCTCAACGGCGTTACATTTTCCCCAGATGGGCGCTATGTAGCGTTCGGAACCAGTTCGAAGACTGTTCACCTGTGGGACGTCCAAGCCGAAACAATTGTGCAGACCTACTCTGGACTAGATGACTTTAGCTTGGATGTCGCTGTCTCTTCGGACAACCGTTATATTGCTGCCGGAGATTTCAGCGGCAGGCTAGTCGTATGGAACGTTGAATCTGGCGTGGCGGTATTTTCAACGACTTTAGACAAACAAGTGTACAGTGTCAACTTTTCACCAGATGGCCGTTTTCTGCTTTCCACAGGATGGGTCGAGGGGAAAGCGCGACTGTGGAATACCACGACCTGGCAAGAAGTGTGGAATTTGCCGATGGTGTCTCATGAAGCCGACGCCGCTTTTTCGCCGGATGGCCGTTTCTTTGTATTGGGCGGTGGCGGTATCATGTTAAGCTTGTGGGAAGTAGACACTTTGACCAAAGTCCGGGACTTCGCCGGACACTATAAAGATATCATGTCGGTAGATTTCAGCCGTAATGGCAAGTATATCCTAAGCGGCGGCCAGGACGGGACCGCCAGGTTATGGGACGTTGAAACGGGCGTCGAACTGCGGCAGTTCGGTGTTTCAACCGAGGTCGCCGCCCATGTTCTTTTCGCACCTGATGGAAAATACGTATTGGTGACAGATAACAGCCTTTCTTGCCTCTGGTTCACCAGCATCCAGGACTCTATTGATTACCTATGTGCGCATATCACGCGCGATCTAACAGAGCAGGAACGCGATCTCTACGAAATCAAGACTGATGCGCCTACCTGTATGCGGGTAGGCGCACCGTAGGGAATTCGGCGCGGTTTTTCAGGGTTGTGTCAGTTATGCACATCCCCTTGAAGGCAAAGCGGATATTCTACTGCCCGCCATCATCGCCGTGAATATGATGAACCTGGCTCTCAACAAAATCTATAGTTACAAAGAGCGTGTCGGATTGATCCAGGAGTGCGCAGGGTAAATCTTATCCCGTATGGAAATAATGGGTGTCAAGTAACCAGCGTGGGCTGTTAAATAGAAGTCAATGGATTTGGCCGGAGTCAGTCGAGTGTATCCCGAATCCGGCCAGGTAACTCAAATAGCACTAGCCGCCCGCTCCAAATTGAGCGCCAGCAGCAGCCGCAGAATCTCTTCTTCATCGTCCAGCACCGCATATTCCCAGCCATAC
Source organism: Chloroflexota bacterium (assembly GCA_016234525.1). Lineage (GTDB taxonomy): Bacteria > Chloroflexota > Anaerolineae > Aggregatilineales > Aggregatilineaceae > JACRBK01. The sequence continues at coordinate 111 of JACRBK010000478.1, read as the reverse complement.
GCATCACACACCGCTTGATCCAGTGCAGCGTGCAAATCCATCAGCCGGGGCGCGAAATCCCCTGCCGCCGGGACGATCTTCGGATGGCTTTTGCCTTCGGCGGGTGGATCG
>JACRBK010000484.1 GCA_016234525.1 Chloroflexota bacterium | reverse complement strand
GTTGTGGAGCGCGGCAGTAGGCGATGTGTGGTCCAACGGACCGCTGAAACCAGCGTTCAAACTGCCGGACTCCAATCGCAGCCGAGCACATTGCGCGCTCGATCTGGGTGAAGAAGAATTCACGGTTGGACGCCCGCACCCGATGATCGACAACGATCTGCGCATCCGCCGTCTGCTGCAAGAAGCTGCCGATCCCACTGTGGCGGTCATCCAGCTTGATCTCGTGTTAGGTTACGGCGCACACCCCGATCCTGCCCGCGAATTAGCCCCTGCTATCCGGCAGGCTCGCGAGATCGCCGCCCGTGCGGGCCGGGAACTGCTGGTGATCAGTGCGCTGACCGGCACGGATGATGATCCGCAGAATTTCACCCGGCAGGCGCAAGCGTTTTCTGCCGCCGGGGTGACGCTGTGCGCCAGCAATTCGGACGCGGCGCGGTTGGCCGCGTTGATTGTAAATCCCAACGCCTGAAGACTCCTTCGCGAGCCGATCAAGCTCGGCGCCAAGCTGACGGTGTATTGGGAACCCGCGCGACGACTATGGAGAAAAAGTTTATGGCTTCGTCTGGCAACCGGCTTAACAAGTTATTCGCTGCGCCGCTGTCTGTGATCAACGTGGGCCTGGCGTCTTTCGCCGAGAGCCTGCGCGAACAGCACATTGCGGTGATCGATGTAGACTGGACTCCCCCACCGGAGGGTGTGCCGCGTTTGACGCAGACAGGGGGTGGGATTGCCATCGACGACGCCAATGCAGAAGTGATCCGGCGCATCCTGGCCGGTCGTCCTGCCATTGTCGGGTTGGGGATCGCGCGTGACGTGATCCCTGGTATGGCCGACAATACACTTCTGCACTCCGGACCGCCGATTAGTTGGGACCGCATGTGTGGTCCCACACGCGGCGCGGTGATGGGCGCATTGGTCTATGAAGGATTGGTCAAGACGCCTGAACAGGCGGCAGACATGGCCGCCAGCGGCGAGATTGTGTTTGATCCATGCCATCATCATCACGCCGTCGGCCCGATGGCAGGGATAGTCTCGCCGTCCATGCCCGTGTGGATCATCGAAAATCAGGAGTTCGGCAACCGGGCGTACTGTACGCTCAATGAAGGGTTGGGTAAGGTGCTGCGCTACGGCGCGTATGGTGACGAAGTCATCACGCGGCTGCACTGGATGGCCGACGCCCTTTACCCCACTCTAGCGGATGCGGTGGCGCTTTCCGGCCCCATCGATCTGCGTGGGATGATCGCGCAGGCCCTGCACATGGGCGATGAGTGTCACAACCGCAACCGGGCCGGGACGTCGCTGCTGCTGCGGGCGCTCGCGCCGGGCATGGCACGCACCTGCGCAGACTCCGAACGGTTGGCGCGCGTCATCGAGTTCATCGACGGCAACGACCACTTTTTCCTGAATCTTTCCATGCCAGCGGGCAAAGCGATGCTCGAACCCGCCGAAGGTGTGCCCGGCTCTACGATCATCACCGTCATGGCCCGCAACGGCACTGATTTCGGCATCCGACTGGCCGGTGATCCTGCCCGGTGGTTTGTCGCCCCGGCGGGGGTGGTCGAGGGACTATACCTGCCTGGTTTCAGCGCCGAAGACGCGAATCCTGATATTGGTGACAGCACGGTCACCGAAACCGCCGGTTATGGCGGTTTTGCGATGGCAGCCGCTCCCGCGATTGCCAGTTTTATCGGCGGCACTGCGCAGGATGCGATCAATACAACGCGCGAAATGTATGAAATCTGTGCGGCAGAACACACACATTTCACGATTCCTGCGTTAGAGTTCCGGGGCACGCCCGTTGGCATGGATGTGCGGCTGATCATGGAAACCGGGATTCTGCCCAGGCTGAACACAGGCATCGCGCACAAAACGCCAGGGATCGGCATGGTGGGTGCGGGTGTCTTGCGCGCCCCGGCGGCGTGTTTTGCGGAAGCATTTGACGCTGTCAAAGCGTGGTAAGGCTGCGCCAATATTTTCTTTACCCTATCCCCCCTTGCCCCTTCCCTCAGGGAAGGGGAGTCAAACAGGATAGGATAGGGTAGGTAATCATTTTCTTGGGATGACCTAAAACATAATTAGGACGCAGATAAACGCAGCTATAAAAGTATCGAGACAAGGATAAAACATACATGAAGATTATCGACCTTTCCATTCCCCTTGGAATCGCCACACCCCCCTGGCCGACATATGAACCGCTGCAAGTGAAATACTTTAAGCGGCTGGCTCCTAATGGTGCCAACGGCCAGATCGTCACGCACTCCAATCACCTGGGCACCCATCTTGACGGCGAGATTCACTTTTACACGCCGGGCAAGGATATCGCCAGCCTGGACTTTAATTTCCTTGCCGGGCCGGGCGCGATTGTCGATCTGTCAGACGCGGTGGGTGACTATGATATTTACACCTCGAAGATGGTGGAGGAACGTGTCGAAGTCAAAGAGGGTGATATACTGATCATTCACACGGGTTATCACCGCTACGGCTGGGACCAGCCGACCGCTGACGAAATCCGTTACATGGTCAAGCACCCCGGCCCGGATCGCGAGTTTGGGGAATGGTGTCTCAAGAAGAAGCTCAAATGGTTGGCGGTGGACTGCGGCAGTGCCGATCATCCTATGAACACGATCATCCGCACCTGGATGCCGCGACAGGCCAAAGAGGCTGAAGCACATTTCCAGGCCCAATACGGTCAGGGGTTGGCGGATGTCTTTACGGATGATAAGTACCAGTTAATGCACATTGAATTGTTCCCACATGGTATTATCCACGCGGAATGCGTAGGCGGCGATATCGACCTGCTGCTTAACCAACGTGTAGAAATCGGCTGTTTCCCCTGGCGATTTGTCGATGGAGAAGCCAGCATCGCCCGTATTGTCGCGTTTGTAGACGACGAACGCTACGCGGCATTGATGGAACGCAAACAATCGTTTAAGCACACCAAATTCGGAGATTGCGTATGCCAGCGCCCACAGACGTAAACATCCCTGCCCCATCGACGCTTGCTATGCCCAGCCCTGGGCTGCCGCCTTTCGACTATCTGTGCCCTGATGATCCGGATGAGGTCGTGGCGCTGCTGCTCCAACACGGGCGCAGCGCACGGTTATTGATGGGGGGCACCGACCTCTTCGTACAAATGCGCGACGGCGCATTAGCCCCGCGTGTGGTGATCGACGTGAAACGCCTGCCGGGAATGCGAGAGTTGAGCTTCGATCCCGCTGACGGTCTGCACGTCGGTGCGGCGGTCAACATGAATGCCCTGGCGGCGGCTCCCGCTGTGCAGCAGTTTTACCCGCTGCTGGCGCAGGCTGTCGCCTCCGTGGCGTCGTACCAACTACGCACGCGCGCCACTATGGGCGGCAACTTGTGTAATGGATCGCCCGCCGCTGATACGGCTCCTGCTGCGTTAGTGCTTGATGCCCAATGTGTGGTCTGGGGACCGGATGGCGAACGGACTATACCCGCCAACAATTTTTTCCTGGGTGTGCGAAAAACGGCATTACAACCCGGCGAATTCCTGACACGCATGGAGTTTCCGGTCCCCCCGACAGGGTATGCCGGTCGTTATATCAAGCTCGGACGTAACGCAGGTGGCGATCTGGCTATTGTCGGCGTGGCAGTGCTGGGTTATCCCGAGACCAGCGCCGCGTCCGGTTACCGTTTCCGGTTTGCGCTGGCTTCTGTCGCGCCAACTCCGATCCGCGTGCCAGAAGCCGAAGCGCTGCTTGCAGAGCAGCCGATCACGTCAGGACTGCTGTCACAAGCCGCGCTGGCGGCAGAAGATGCGGCGACCCCCATCAACGATCTGCGCGGATCAGCGCGCTACCGCAAAGCGATGGTACGCAATCTGACCCGGCGGGCGCTGGACGATGTGTGGAACCAGCTTCAGGCAGAGGGATAACCATGACGACACATCACATCACTTTCACCATCAATGGCGCACAAGAAGAGGCGCTTGTCACATCACACATCACGCTGCTGGCGTTCCTGCGCGAACGGTTAGGGCTGACCGGCACAAAAAACGGCTGCGCAACCGGGGAATGCGGCGCGTGTACCGTGCTGCTCGATGGGGAGCCGGTTAATGCGTGCCTGGTGCTGGCCGCAGAGATCGACGGCGCGGACGTGATCACGATTGAAGGCCTGGCGCACGATGGAGAATTAGAACCGCTGCAACAAGCATTTATCGACCACACGGGTACCCAGTGCGGTTTCTGCACGCCGGGAATTTTGATCTCGGCGCGGGCACTGCTCAACCGTAATCCTGATCCCACCGAAGACGACATCAAAGACGCGCTGCGTGGCAATTTGTGCCGCTGTACCGGCTATCAGCGGATTATCAACGCCGTCCAAGACGCAGCCAAAGCAGGAGGTTAACATGTCCACCACGACCACCAACCCCACAAGGCCGGTAGGTGACAGCGTCAAACGGATCGACGCGCTCGAAAAAGTGACGGGCGAGGCCCTTTTTGCCGATGATTTGCAGTTCGGCCCCGGTCTATTGTTCGGGCGTATCGTGCGCAGCCCGCACCCGCACGCGCTGATCAAACACATCGACACCAGCCGAGCGCTGGCGATGCCCGGCGTCAAGGCAGTTGTGACGGGCGCAGACACACCCAAACAGATCGGCCTGTATCTCAAAGATCGGCACATTTTCTGCCGGGAGCGCACACGCTACGTCGGCGATCCGGTCGCGGGCGTGGTGGCGACCAGCGAGGAAATCGCGGAAGCGGCGTGCAAACTGGTCGAAGTTGAGTATGAAGTATTGGAACCTGTGCTTGATCCGCTGCGTGGGATGGCCCCCGACGCTCCACTGATTCACCCGGACCTGGGCAATTACGAAGTCCCAAATTTTATCTTTCCCAAAGCGGGCACGAATATCTCGAATCACTTTAAAATCCGCAAGGGGGATCCAGACGCGGCATGGGCCTTGTGTGACGCCATCGTAGAAGACGAATTCCGCGTGCCGCATGTCCAACATGTGCCGATTGAGCCGCATGTCGCTGTAGCGAAGATGGATCAGCGCGGCGAGATTACGCTGTGGACCAGCAGCCAATCTCCTTTCGCGCAGCGCAACCTGATCGCCGAGGCGCTGGGGCTGTCGCAGAGCAGTGTGCGCGTGATCGCGCCGTTTGTGGGCGGGGGGTTTGGCTGCAAGGCAGGCGTCACGATGGAGGCGCTCGCCGTGGTCATGGCACAAAAAGTGCCGGGTTATGCAGTCAAGCTGCGCCTGACACGCGAGGAAGAATTCTTCACCACATTCGTGCGGCAAGGTTTGATCGCGCGAACCAAGATTGGGGCCACCGCTGACGGCAAAATCCAGGCGATGCAAACTGAATATTTCTGGGATGCTGGCGCGTATACCGAGTACGGTGTGAATATCACTCGTGCTTCCGGCTATTCGTCCACTGGCCCATATGAAATCCCCAATGTGCGTGCAGACTCCTACTGTGTATATACCAATCACCCGGTTGGCGGGGCGTTTCGGGGCTTCGGAATGCCCGAAATTCACTGGGGCATCGAACAGATCGTTGACATGTTGGCCGAAGCAATCGGGATGGATAAGGCCGAGTTCCGGCTGAAAAACTGCATCAGGACTGGCTCGATCATCGCCACCGGCTCCACCATGCACCCGGTTGGGCTGGTGGAATGTATCAAGCAGGCCACCGCTGCGATCCACTGGGGCACTGAAGAGCGTGCCAGCGCTCCGCACAAACGGCGTGGTAAAGGGCTGGCGATTATGTGGAAAGCGCCCGCCATGCCACCCAACGCGGGATCATCCGCGTCGGTGCGGTTCAACGAAGACGCCACGGTGACAGTCAGCGTGGGTGGTCAAGAGATCGGCCAGGGTGCGTTCACCGTCGCAGCACAGATGGCAGCAGCGGCACTCGGTGTACCCTACGAGTGGGTGCGGGTGGAAGGACCCATCGACACACAGTACAACCCCTACGAGTGGCAGACGGTGGCCAGCCGCCTGACATGGTCAATGGGCAACGCGGTGATGGCGGCGGCGAAGGACGCGCGGCGGCAGGTGCTTGATCTCGCAGCGGAACACTGGGGTGAGGATGTCGACCATCTCGATATTAAAGACGGCATGGTGATCTCATACCGGTCGGAAGAAGCGATGCCGCTCAAAAAAATGGTGGTTTACGGGCTGCCCAAGCCAGCCGGCCAGGGCTGGCGCGGGGGGCCGATTATCGGGCACGGCAGTTTCATGCCGTCCTACGTGACTGGCCTCGATCCGGAAACTGGACAGGGGCCGCGTTCGGTGGTCCACTATACTACGGGCTGTCAGGCGGTAGACCTGGAAGTCGATACGATTACCGGGCAAGTCACGATTCTGCGCATCGCGGCGGCGTTTGACGTGGGCAAGGCGATCAACCCCGACCAGGTGCGCGCGCAGATCGAAGGTGGTGCCGTCCAGGGCGCGAGTACAGCGCTGTTTGAGGGGTTCCAACTCAAGAACGGCAAGCTCGCCAATCACAGTTTTGTGGATTACCGCATTGCGACATCGGTGGATGTGCCGTTTGAGATCATCCCGATCATCATCGAAGTGCCACAGGACGACGGTCCCTGGGGCGCGCGTGGAATCGGGGAACACTCGATGGTTCCCACCGCGCCCGCGATTGCCAACGCCGTCGCGGATGCCATTGGGGTGCGCGTGCTGGAACTGCCGATCACGGCTGAAAAATTGTATCTGGCACTCGAAGCACAGGCCGACGGAATGCCTGTGTAATGCGGATCGCGGCGTTGTGGATCGCCTCGGATATGCGGGCATGGCTGCCTTATCTACACCATGCCCGCCTTTTGCATCTTTTCCCGCACGCCTGCACATTGTGGGCCGCCGATCAGCGCGTGGTGTCTCTTGTGACGCCAGAGATCGGTCCCGGTCCGTTTAGCATGGGGGTGCCGCCAGTCGCATTTACCGACCAGCTCACGATCAGCGATCCGGTTTATGTGACGCCGGGTGCGCTGCATATCGGACCAATAACCATTGAATTTTCAGCGGCGGCCTCGTGGAATCCTTGCCCGGACTGGTCACATGTGCAGCAGCACAGCGCGCAGGCATTCGTCCATATCCCGCTGCTGCGCGCCGTTTTGCAGCAGCACGCGCCGCCCAACAGTCTCGCCGCCCTGATTGTAGACCTCCCGCCGCCATCACCGCTGGAAGCACACATGATCCAGACCGCCCGGCAGTCATGGCACACACTGCGTAATGGCGTGCTGCACGGGGAATTCGCTGCTTGCAGGGCGGGAGCTGTACAGTTAGCCGGATTGGGTAGTGGTTTGACTCCGGCGGGCGACGATTGGCTGGTGGGCTGCGCGCTGGCGGCACACGCGCATCAGCCTATGGCGGAGGTGCTGCTGAACGCCGTCCACGAGGCCGCCGCGCACACCAGCGCCCTTGCCTCGGCCTGGATACACGCTGCGGTACATGGTCAGTGCAGCCGTGACTGGCATACGTTCTTAGAGTGTCTTTGCCAACCCGATGAAACCGCACTGGTCCACGCGATGCGAGCCATCCTCCGCCACGGTCATACCTCCGGCGCAGACGCCCTGGCCGGATACCTGGCACTGACCGAAATGGTCGCCGCGTAATAAGATGGAATTTTCCAGATAACAACGCGGAAAAACGAAGCCCCAAAAGACGACAGGTATCCTTTGGGGCTGAATTCGATGGTCCGCAGCGAAAGTGGGGGTAATTCCAGTTTTCAAAAAACTTCACGCACGTGCTGGTTTTCGCCTACTTCCTTGCGAGATCATTGTTGAATCATACGGGCATTATTGTCGAAAAAACTATTCCCTTATAAAATTGGGGTGTTTGTCGCGTGCCAAATCCGATCTGAAGGCGAATGTTATGAATCCGACATCTTGTCGGGAGATACGCGCGAAAATAATATTTGGCACAAGGATGAGCAGCCGATCACGCGGGATCAGGTTCAACTACGCTGGTACTGGAATTGGATGAAAGCAGATGACGCCCGGCATCGTTTTTGACATCAAAGAATTCGCGGTACATGATGGGCCGGGCATTCGTACCACGGTGTTTTTAAAAGGTTGTCCGCTCAGTTGTGTCTGGTGTCACAGTCCCGAAGGCAAGGATCCCGCGCCGCAGATGATGCACACGCCGCGCGGGGACCGCATCGCTGGCAAAGCGTATACGCCTGAAGCGTTGGCTGTTTATTTGAACAATCAAGTGTCGATCCTCAACGCGAATGAAGGCGGCGTGACGTTCTCTGGCGGCGAGCCGCTTATGCAAGCCGCCTTTATCCATTCGACCCTCGATCTACTCGAACCAGTACACCGCCTGTTGGATACGTCCGGGTTCGCCGAGCGGCACGTATTCGGCGATCTGGTACGCCGTTTCGACATGGTGTATTTCGATCTGAAGCTGATGGACCCGCAGGCGCATCGGACGCATACCGGGGTATCCAATGCGCCGATCCTCAACAATCTCCAGATATTGAGCCAGTCCGGGGTTCCATTTGTGATCCGAGTCCCCCTGATCCCCACCATCACAGATACCGACGAAAACCAGCGCGCCATCGCCGATCACGTGTATTCGCTGCCGGGATTGCTGCGGGTTGATCTGCTGCCGTATAACCAACTCGCTGGGGCCAAGTACCCGATGCTGGGCATGGTATATGCGCTGCACGACCTTGAGAAGCACCCCGTCAACCTTCGACCTGATTTGTTTTTGAGCAAGGGAATTCAAGTCTTATGCCATTAAGCGAACGATTGATCCGCATGAAAGAAGCGGTTCGGCGCGGTGACCACCATCAATACCGCCAGCAGCATGTACCGATGCTGACCGCCGAATCTGATGTTTTGGGCTTGTCGTGGATGCAGCGGCAGGCCCGCCTGATCACGGCCATGTGCGAGGCGGAACAAGTTGTCATTCAGCCCGACGAACGTATCGTATTCACGCGCACGCTGCCCACCGTTCCGCCTGTATACCAAAACGAAGACTGGGCGTGCCTGACGGCTGAACGCACGCTGCACGAACTCGGCCCGATCAGCAACATTTGCGCGGATTGGGGATTCGTTTTGAGCCAGGGGCTGCTGGGCCGCCGGGATGCAGCGCTCGCGACACGCCAACGCTGCGCCAACCAGCCGGAGACGGTTGAGTTTATCGACAGTGCTATTGAGACAATCGACGCGGTTTTGGCATTGGCTGAGCGGTATGCCAAGGCCGCGCGCGCCATGAACCAGGGGGATATTGCTGATGCCCTGACGCACGTTCCGGCACATCCGCCTCAGACCTTTCACGAAGCGCTTCAGTTCCTGCGATTGGTCCACGCCGTTGTGTGGTTAGGAGGGCACTATCACGTCGGACTGGGGCGTTTTGATCAATTTATGTGGCCCTACCTCGAACGTGATCTGGCCGCGGGCCGGTTGGATAACACGTCAGCGGAGGAACTGCTCGCTGAGTTTTTCATCTCGTTGAACAAAGACAGTGATCTATACCCTGGCGTGCAGCAGGGCGACAACGGGCAAACACTGACCATCGGCGGCGTGACACCGAGCGGTGAACCAGCAACCAACGACTTAACACTCATGGTCCTGCGTGTCGCCCGTGATGTCAGCATGATCGATCCGAAGATTAATCTGCGGATCACAGCCGATACCGATCTCGACCTGTTGTGTCTTGCGACCGAATTGACGAAAAAGGGGTTAGGCTTCCCGCAGTATTCCAACGATGATGTGGTGATTCCGGGATTGGTGGCGCACGGTTACGCGCTGGAAGATGCCCGCAATTATACCGTCGCCGCCTGCTGGGAATTCATCATCCCCGGTAAGGGGTTAGATGTGGTGAATATCGGCGCGGTTTCGTTCCCCTACGCGGCGGACACAGCTATCCGGGCTGGGCTGCGGGCCGGGGAATCCTTCGAAGAAATTATGGAAAGAGTGCGGCATGATGTCCAGGCACAGGTTAACCGGCTGGTCGGTACGTACTCTGATTTGCTGCTGCCGCCCGCGCCGTATTATTCGGTGTTGATGGATGGCTGCCTGGAAAGCGGGTGCGATCTATCACGGGGCCTGACCTACAACAACTTCGGCATTCATGGCGCGTGTTCTGCTAACGGCGCAGACGCTCTGGCCGCCGTCCAGAAACTCGTTTTCCAGGATCAAGCCGTATCACCACAGCAATTGTTAGCAGCCCTAGAAACCAATTTCGCCGACAACGACACGCTGCGCTGCCTGTTGCACGAAGACGGCCCAAAGGTAGGCAACAACGATCCGCAGGCAGACGTTATGCTGGTCACCCTGTTTGACATGCTGGCCGAAGCGTGTGAGCAGATCGAGGATAACGGGCGCGGTGGGATCGTGCGTCCAGGGACGGGTTCGGCAATGTATTACATCTGGTTGGCGCGCGGGCATGAGAATATGCGCGAACCAGCGGTCGGAGCTACTGCTGATGGGCGCAAAGCGGGTACCCCGTTTAGTGCGAATCTAGCTCCCGCGCCCGGTGTGCGGGTCCCCGGACCGATTAGCGTATTCCAAACTTTCAGCAAGCTCGACTACCAGCGCATCGTCAATGGGGGTCCGATCACGATTGAATTGTCGTCCAGCGTTTTCGGTGAACCGGAATCAATCCGCAAGGTGGCAATGCTGGTCCGCACTTTTGCGCAGTTGGGATGCCAGCAGCTTCAGGTTAACAGCCTGAACGCTGAAACCCTGCGCGAGGCGCAGTTTCAGCCGGAACTGCACCAAGACCTGATCGTGCGGGTCTGGGGATGGAGCGGCTATTTCTGCGAACTTTCGCCAGAATACCAGGAACATGTGATTCAACGCGATTTTTATGAAATGGGCTGATATTCACAGCGTGTAAATGTTTAGAACCTTTCGGACAACCCCTGTTTCTTCCCTATGCAGCGGCGCGATAGCAGTCATAGATGGCGCCGCTCCAAAGCTACTTGATTATCTTGGTTTAGCGATTTGGCGGCATCTACCCTATAGGCGAACGACGCGAGGGAAAACTATGACGAGTCTGATTACCGGGGCGAGTGGTTTTCTGGGGGGCCGGTTGACCCAGATCCTGGTCGAACAGGGCGAACCGGTACGGATTCTCGCGCGCCGCCACAGTGGCCTGCGTCACCTGGAAAACCTGGCGGTCGAAATCGCCTGGGGCAGTTTGGAAGATATCGAAAGCATTCGCCGAGCCGCAGCGGGGTGCAGCGTAATCTATCATTGCGCAGGGGCCGCAACTGATTGGGCAGACTGGGCCATGTATCACACGGCTAATGTGGTGGGTGTCCAGAACATAGTCGACACCGCGGCGCGGGTAGAAACGCTTGAACGGCTGGTCCATATCAGCACGTCCGATGTCTACGGATACCCTGTTCGGGCCTGCGACGAGACGCACCTGCTCACAGATGTCGGGCTGCCCTATAACCGCAGCAAGATCATGGGGGAGCGAATCGTATGGGAAGCGTCCCGCGGTGGTTTGCCCGTAACCATCCTGCGTCCCGCGAGTATCTACGGCCCGCGCAGCAAAGAGTTCGTCTTCGCGATCGCCGCTCTGATCATGAAGTCTCAGATGATACTCGCTAATGGTGGACGGGCACATGCCGGACTGGTGTACGTCGATAACGCAGTGGGCTGCATCATCCGCGCCGCCCACACGCCGCACGCGCTGGGGCAAGTGTACAACGTGCGCGACGAAGGCGACGAAACCTGGCGGCAGTATGTAGATACCCTGGCGAAAATGTTGGGGAAGCCTGCGCCTCGTTTGAGTCTGCC
>JACRBK010000499.1 GCA_016234525.1 Chloroflexota bacterium | reverse complement strand
TTTTGCGGGGTGACTTCGAGCAGTTCGTCTTCCGCCAAAAATTCGATGCAGTCATCCAGGCTCAGGTTACGCGGCGGGCTGAGGCGCACTTCTTCCCCAAAATAACGAGTATGGATGGCGGTCAGATGTTTGGTTTTGGTCACATTGATCGCCAGGTCTTCGCCGCGAATGTTTTCGCCGATCACCATGCCCTCATAGACTTCCGCGCCCGCTGCAATGAAATACGTCCCGCGCGCCGCGGCATGAGTCATGGCATAGTTGGTCGCCATCCCGGCTTCCCACGCGACGAGGCTGCCGAACTGGCGGCCTGGAATGGGTCCGGCAAGTGAGTCGTAACCATGATAGAGGGAGTGCATCTGACCCAGGCCGCTGGTCGCCCGCAAAAAATGAGATCGGAACCCCAGCAGGCCGCGTGTTGGCACGATATATTGGAGGTAGGTCATCCCATTTTGGCTGCGCATATCGGCCATCAAACCGCGCCGCGCGCCTAACAGCTCGACGACCACCCCAACCATTTCATCCGCGACCTCGATATGTACTTCTTCGAAGGGTTCAAGCGTTTCCCCGGTATCAGGATCGCGGCGGTAGATCACTTCGGGCTTGCTGACATCAAACTCATAACCTTCACGCCGCATGGTTTCGATCAAGATCGCCAGGTGGAGTTCGCCGCGCCCACTGACAATAAAGCGGTCTGCCTGGTTGCTGTCTTCGACACGCAGCGCCACATTATGGCGGAGTTCTTCGGTCAGGCGTTGGCGCAAGCGGCGTGAAGTTCCCCAGCCGGTTTTGCCTTCGCGTCCGCCAAAAGGTGAGGTGTTCACCCCGAACGTCATACGCACCGTCGGTTCTTCGATGCTGATGGCGGTTAGCGGCTTTTCTACCGATGGATGGCCTATCGTATCGCTGATGCTCAGTTCTTCGATGCCGCCAAACGCGACAATATCTCCGGCGGTGGCTTCGAGCACTTCCGCTTTAGCGAGATTGTGATAGGTAAACAGATACACAATTTTGTGGTTGGTACGTCCTCCCTGTGGGGTCAGGCGTACTACGTCCATACCTTTGCGCATCGTGCCCGACAGCAGCCGCCCTACGCCGATCTGCCCCTTATAATTGTCATATTCCAGGGTAGTCACTTGCAGGGTGGCCGGAGCATCAGGATCAATCTCTGGGCCGGGAACTTTGGCAAGGATGGTTTCAAAGAGCGGGATCAAGTGATCTTGAATTGTCTCGGCAGTATATCCGGCACGTCCCTCTAACCCGATGGTATAAACCACCGGAAAATCAGTCTGTTCATCGCTGGCTCCCAGCTCGATAAACAGGTCAAAAGTCTCGTTCAACACTTCAGTGGTGCGGGCAAAGGGCCGGTCCACTTTGTTGATCACCACGATGATGCGCAGCCCCAGCGCCAGCGCTTTGCGCAGCACAAACCGAGTCTGCGGCATCGGACCTTCGACAGCATCGACCAGCAGCAGCGCGCCGTCTACCATGTTTAACACGCGCTCTACTTCGCCGCCGAAGTCGGCATGGCCAGGGGTATCGACGATATTGATCTTGATGTCGTTCCAGGTGATCGCCGTGTTTTTCGCCAGGATGGTGATACCGCGCTCACGTTCCAGATCATTCGAGTCGAGGATGCGCTCGCCGGCGGTAGTCGCATCTCGGAAAACTTTCGCTTGTTTGAGCATCCCATCGACCAGCGTGGTTTTGCCGTGGTCGACGTGAGCGATGATAGCAATGTTGCGGATGTCGTTTCGTGTTTGGATCACAGTCTATCCCTATCAGCTAATGTTAACAGCCATTTTTGATCAAAATCCGGGTGTTGTGTAGAGCGATCTTGGAGGGTAACATAACATCTGTTGTTTAAAAGCCCGGAAAAAACAGATTATGCCCCTGGATGTTCATGTCGGAGACATCGTGCAAATGCGCAAGACACACCCCTGCGGCAGTGATCGTTGGCGGGTGTACCGCGTTGGGGCGGATATTGGCCTGTGTTGTACAGGCTGCGAACGCAGAGTAATGCTGCCTCGCCGCAAGTTCGAGCGGGCAGCGAAGCGCGTTCTGCCTGAAACCGGCGATCCGCAGCCCTAAGCGATAGTCTTATGACAACCCCGCCAGCGAAATCGATAGTCCTGTTAATGTCAGATACGGGAGCCGGACACCGCGCCGCCGCCTGCGCGATTCGCGCCGCCCTGCAAATACGTTATCCCCATGCGTATACTTTTGAACTGGTCGATGTATTCCGGGACTATACCCCAGTTCCCTTTAAGTTTCTGCCCGAAATTTATCCCCGCTGGGTGAATTGGGCTAAAACCACCTGGGGGATCGGCTACCGGCTGGCGGATACCCGCCCGCTGGACCGGGCTGTTATGGCTGGATTTTACCACCTGTGGCAGACCGGAATGCAGCGCCTGATCCACGATCATCCTGCCAGTGTTTATGTGAGCGTCCATGCCTTGTTTTCGCGTCCGGTCATGCGCGCCCTGGTTGAGACATCCGCTTACCGCTCCCCGCTGGTCACCGTCGTGACCGATCTGGTGAGTACCCACGCCTTCTGGTACGAAAAAGGTATCGATCGCTGTTTGGTTCCCACCCAGATCGCCTATGATCGCGGGCTAAAATACGGCCTCTGCACCGATCAGATGCGTATCACCGGGCAGCCGATCCACCCCCGATTCACGCAAGAATTGATTGAAAAAGATGAATCCCGGCGCAAACTGGGCTGGCGATTATCACCGCCGGTGGTGCTGCTGGTCGGCGGCGGCGATGGTATGGGGCCGATCTACCAGATCGCCGAGGCGCTGAACCGGCGCAAACTCGATATGCAGTTGATCATCATTGCCGGGCACAACCGGGCCTTGCGGCGTCGGTTGGAACGGGTGCGCTGGAACCAGATCACCCGCATTTACCCATTTGTTGAAAATATGCCGGAACTTATGGCCGGAGCCGATATACTGATCACCAAAGCAGGACCGGCGACGATTGGCGAAGCGTGTCTGGCTGGGCTGCCGATGGTGATCAGCGGTGCGATCCCCGGCCAGGAAGACGGCAATATCACATATGTAGTCGAAAGCGGCGCGGGTGTCTATGCGCCAGGACCGCAGCAGGTCGCCAACACCATTGCCGCCTGGCTGAACGGCGAGTCCTCTATGTTGGACTATCGCTCACGGCAGGCTCAGCGATTGGCACACGCCGAAGCGGTGTGGGAGATCGCGGACGAAATCCATGCCCAGGCCCAGCGCGCGCCGATCCCTACCCGATTGAGTGCCTTAACCCGCCAGAAATTTCCCGGTTTTTCGCCACAGCCCTAACCCTGCATCTCACGTCTGTCTGTATCAGCCGCTCCAATCGCGCAGATACAAAAAGTCGTGACCGATGCTGCGCGTACTCAATTTAGCCACATTGGGCATGGTGCGTTTGTAGTGGTTCATACGCACCCGCCGCCAGATTCGCTCGACAAACACCCGGTCAAACCCTTCGGCGGCGACTTCATCCACTGTGTACCGCTCGTCAACCAGCAAATACAGCAGTTGATCGGCCAGTTCGTAGCTGAATCCTAATTCGTCCTCGTCCGTTTGCCCGGCCCATAAATCGGCTGACGGAGGTTTTTCGATCACATGCGCGGGCATATTCAGTGCGGCGGATAACTGACGCACCTGGACTTTGTACAAGTCGGCAATAGGTTGGACAGCGGCGGCGTTATCGCCATAAATCGTACTGTAGCCGAGCAGAGTCTCGGTCTTATTGCTGGTTCCAATCGGCAGGGCATTAAAGGCCACCGACTGGTCATACAATACCACCATCCGCATCCGGGCCATGACGTTGCCCTTACGTACTGACGACATATCAGGGAAACGCGCCAGCAGCGGGTCAACCATCGGCGTGATCTCTATCGTATCGCTGCGCATCCCCAGCGCATCTATCACCGCCTGAGCATCGTCCAGACTGTCAGGTGACGAGGTTTTATAGGGCAGACGCAGCGCCAATACATTCTCAGGGCCGATTGCTTCCGCTACCAGATAAGCCGAGAGCGCCGAATCGATACCGCCGCTCAGGTTGAGAATGGCGCGCTCGAATCCGGCTTTATGGACGGCATCGCGCAAAAACTGGACCAGGATAGTCCGCGCCAGATCGGTGTTGATGTTCAGGCGCGGCAGAATATGAGTAGGGATCATAGGTTGTTTTTTATTCCGTTCAGGATCATCGCTGCTTGAAGGTCTGATCATCCCCCGAATCGGTCTGATTTACCAAAAGTCGAAGGGCTATGGGCGCACATCCAGAGTCACGTCCAGGTCCAGCGTTTCACCGTCCCGTATAATGGTGAGTATGATCGTATCACCCGGCGAGGTGTTTTCTACCAGATAGGCCACCAGGTCATCAATATCGCGCACCATTTTGCTGTTGATCGCCACGATGATGTCGGAATTAACCGGAATGTCCACCCCACGGATAACCTCGACTTGCGTTCCGGCCCGCAGCCCGGCTCGGTCTGCCGGGGAGCCAGGAGTGATGGTGCTGATCAAGATGCCGCTGCGCACCGGAAGATTTAGCTCATCGGCCAGCGCTGCGACGCTGTAGCCGCCCTCAACATCCGGGCTGGAAATCCCCAACCATGAATACTGGGCGGTGCCAGTTGTGATAAGCTGCGGGATCACGCGCTTGACCGTGTTTACCGGGACGGCAAAAGCGATACCCTGGAATCCGCCGTTCTCGGTGCGGATTGCGGTATTGATCCCGATTACCTGCCCATACGAATCGAGCAGCGGCCCGCCGGAATTACCGGGGTTGACCGCCGCATCCACCTGAATAATCGAAGGATTGCCATAACGCGGGTAGTTGGGATCGAGCAGTTGCGCCGATTGCAGCGAACGCCCCAAGGCGCTAACGATGCCCACTGTCATGCTGCCGTCCAACCCGAAGGGGTTGCCGATGGCGATCACACGCTGCCCGACCTGCAACGTATTGCTATCGCCGAGAATGACCGGGACCAACGGCGAACGTGCGGCGTCCACCTGGATCACCGCCAGATCGCTGTAATCGTCGATGCCCACCACTTCGGCATTGATCACAAAACCATCCGAGAAAGTGACGAGAATTTCCTCGACCTCGCGCACGACATGCGAGTTCGTGACGATATGACCCTCCATATCCAACACAAAACCTGACGCGCTGCTGTCTACAATGTCCGACTCGAAGTCATACTCGGCGTGGACCCCCGTCACCACTTCGATATTGACGACCGACGGATTGACCCGGTAGTACAGGTTCGTCAGCAGTTGATATTCAGCGTCCGCCTGGATCACCAGTTCCGGCGCGATAGGCGTCGGGGTGATGATCTGGGACTGGTCCGGCGCGGTCCATCGACTGGGGCGATAATTGGCGTTCACGACATCGGCCTGAGACGGGCGAGCGGGTTGGCTGCGATTTGGGCGAGCGTCGTCCGAATCGGGTTGGAAAAAGTAACCGACAGTGGTCAGTACCAGGGTGGTGATAAGGACCAGCGTGAGCAGGGCCAACGCGGCCCCGGCGACAAAGCCTCTCAAGCCGCTTTTCTGCTGGTCGTCGTTTTCCACGTCGTCAAAGGGATCAAAATCGCTGTTCCAGACCATCGTCTTCCGCCTTTTTCTGCTCACTATCACATCGCCGATTTTCTGCGCCTTACCAGACTCGCTGGTTTTCAGTTTTATGGGCGCAGCGCGCGCAGTTTTTCAAACAACGCCAATTCCTCTTTTGAAAGGTCTGTCGGAATCAAGATCAAAATATGGGCATAGAGATCGCCAAAACGGCCCTCTTCACGCAGCCGGGGCATTCCTTTGCCGCGCAGCCGGATGCTTTGACCGGACTGGGTTCCTGGCTGGATATGCAGCGTCACCGGCCCGCCTAATGTAGCCACCTGCGTATCACCGCCCAATACTGCCGTATACAGCGGTATTTTCACGTCCAGGTGCAGATCATCACCATCGCGCCGGAAGATCGGGTGGTCCTCCACCTTGACAATCACATCCAGATCACCGGCCTGTCCCCCCGCATAACCCGGTTCGCCCTGCCCACGTAGACGCACTCGCGTGCCGTCATACGCGCCGGCGGGGATCTTTACCGTAAGCTGGCGTGTGTTGGCTTGAATAGTGCGCGTCGTCCCCTGATAAACATCTTCCAGGGTGATCGGTGCCGTCAGTTCGAGATCGCGCCCGCGAATCGCCTGCCGGGTGGCGCGGCGGCGTCCGGTGGGGGCCTCACGCATTCCTCCGCCGAACACCGAGCGGAAGAATTCTGAAAACGGGTCGCCCGATCCCATATCGGCATCATTAAACTCAACCCGATAACCGCCCGGCTGCTGTCCGGCCATCCAGTTCGACCAATCGAAGCCTCCCGGTTGGCCGCCCGTGCGCTGCCACTGCTGATAACTCTGGCCCAGTTGATCGTACTTCTGGCGTTTTTCCTCGTTCGACAGCACTTCGTAGGCTTCGCTGATCGACTTAAATTTCTCCTCGGCGCTTTTATCTCCCTGATTCACATCCGGGTGATATTGGCGCGCCAGACGGCGGTACGCCTTGCGGATTTCGTCCTTTGACGCGCCGCGTTCTACTCCCAATGTTTTGTAGTAGTCCACATAATCCATAGTGATACACTCTGATAGTTTATTAGAGAATTTACACCAAGCGGCTGAAAACAGCATTAAAAATGTTACAC
>JACRBK010000476.1 GCA_016234525.1 Chloroflexota bacterium | reverse complement strand
GCGGCCCCGTTCATTCTCTCCTGATGAATGTGTTATACTGTGACTCAAGATTTCTTTTTGCGCACAAAGGATTTTAGGTATGCGTGTCACAGACATCATCGAAAAGAAGCGCGACGGCGCTGAACTGACGACTGAAGAAATTCGCTGGTTCATTCAGGGGTATACCAAAGGCGAGATTCCCGATTATCAGGCGGCGGCCTGGCTGATGGCGGTTTATCTGCGCGGCATGTCGCGCCGCGAGACGCTTGATCTCACGATAACAATGGCCGAAAGCGGCGAACAACTCGATCTCTCGCCCGTGATCGATTACGCCGTCGACAAACACTCTACCGGTGGGGTAGGGGATAAGGTCACCCTGATCGTGCTGCCGGTAGTGGCAGCGGCGGGTGTGCCGGTGGCAAAAATGAGCGGACGAGGTCTCGGTTTTTCCGGCGGGACGCTCGACAAGCTCGAAGCAATCGCCGGGTATCGAGTACAGCTCACCGACGACGAAATTTTACAGCAGGTGCGCGATCATGGGATCGTGTTGTGCGGGCAGACCAAAAGCCTCGCGCCCGCTGACGGCCTGCTCTACGCGCTGCGCGACGTGACCGGGACCGTGCCCAGCCTGCCGTTGATCGCCAGCAGCATTATGAGCAAAAAATTAGCCTCCGGGGCCAAAGCCGTCGTATTGGATGTAAAGGTCGGCATCGGCGCATTCATGAAATATGTGGACGAAGCCCGCGATCTTGCGCAAATTATGGTAGACATTGGAGCCGGGGCGGGGCGCGAGATGGTCGCGCTGATCTCGGATATGAACCAGCCGCTCGGCGAAGCGGTGGGTAATGCGCTGGAAGTGAAAGAAGCGATTGAAGTGTTGCGCGGCGGTGGTCCGGCAGACCTGCGCGAACACTGTATCGCGCTGGCGGCGCACATGATCCGTCTGGGGCGGCGGGATCGCAGCAAATATGCTCTGGCAGAAGCCATGTCCGAAGTCTCGGATCTGCTCACTAACGGTAAAGGGCTGGCGAAGTTCCGCGAACTGGTGCAGGCACAGGGCGGCGACGTGGCTATGGTCGATGACCCTTCCCGGCTGCCGCAGGCGGCGCTCCACGAAGAAATCCGCGTGGATCATGTGGGGCATGTGGCCCAGGTGAGCGCGCTGTTGGTTGGGCAGGCCGTGGTCGAATTGGGGGCCGGACGCGCCAAAAAATCCGATCCGGTAGACCCGGCGGTGGGCGTGATCGTTCATCATAAAGTGGGCGATCATGTGCAGGCGGGTGACATGATGTTCACGATCTATGCCAACGATGCAGGCAAACTGGCGCGCGCCAAAACGCTGCTGCAACAGGCCCCGGTTTATCAGGACCGCGAACAGCCGCCGCTGCCCGCGTTTTATGACACCATCACGTCGGCGGTGGTGTAAGGCCGCAACATTTCGGCGGTCTGGTGCGTATGTATGGGTAGAACCCAGTGAATCACCGGAGTGTTTGTTATGGCAATTGTACTGGAAGTCTTTGGCACGATTGGTAATGTGTTAAAAGCGATAGCCGTCACTGAGGGTGTGATCCGGTTGACGGGTCTGGACGAAGAAGACGCACAGGGCGAACAGCCCATAACCGATTCTGAAACGAGTGAGGAGCAGCCGATGAGCGACGAACCGAACGAACGAACGCTGATTGATGAAATCGAAGTCGAAGGCCGCCAACTGGCAGAGCGAGTCCGCGAAATAATCCGTGAAGGTAATGCTCGCACACTGCGAATCAAAGACTCAAAAGGCAAATACCATTTTGAAATTCCGCTAACCGTCGGGGTCGTGGCGGGCGGCGTTTTCGCGCTCATGTCGCCGACTATCGCGGCGCTGAGCGCCCTGGGCGGGTTGGTTGCCAAGTTTACGATTGAAGTCGTACACGACGCCGAACCCGAAAAACCTGCTGAGCCGACCGAAGAGAAAAAAGAATAAGGCTGTGGTACGGTTGGCAATTGGATAATTTGGGCCGCCGATCACCCCTGATCGGCGGCCTTTTTTGTGATCACGACGAATAGTCACCCAATTCCCAACAGAAACATCCCCGGCGAACTAGAAATACTGTAACCCTGAGGAGGAGAACAGTATGTCTATTCGTCGTATAAGAAACTGGATGATATGCTTGGTGATTGTTTTTGCCCTGCTGCCTATGAAAGCATCGGCTCACCCGCTCACCACACTGAGCTGTACCTTTACTGCCAAATACCCGATTATTGTGCTGCGTTCGGGACCAGGGCGCGCCTATGAACGGATAGGACAGCTCTATTTTGGCGAAACACTGAAGATCATCGATCAGGCGGCGGGTGAAGATGGTTATGTGTGGTGGAAAGCCGGAGAAAACAAATGGGTTCGCTCGGACCTGGGAACTTCTGACTGCCCGGCGACGTGTGGGAATACCATCTGCGAATATGGCGAAACGTCCTCTAGTTGTTCGCAAGACTGCGCGAACAGCGCCAGCAGCAGCCAGACGATCATCAGCACCGGCGAAGGCTGTAAAGTGGGCGACTGTCCATCGTGTTACAAGAGCATCTCCTGTTACCCGGCGTGTAATGACTGCACCTGCTGGCGCAACGAAAACGGCTGTGTCACCTGCCATTGTGATTATCCGAACGGGAGCAGCGGCGAAACGGCGACCTCGACGACCTCAACGACCTCAACCGCCAGCGCGTGTGTGTATGCAAGCTGCGAAGCGTGTTATGCTGATTTTCCCTGTTGGGGCGGGGAATGCAGCAAAAAAGAATGTACGCTTAACCAATATGGCTGCCCGTCATGTACCACAGCGCCGTGACAAACCGTTCTGTTTACCCCTCATCCCCCGGCCCTTTCTCCCTATCTAGGGAGAAGGGGAGATTCTTTTCCCCGCGTGGCGGAAAGGATTAAAGCGTGAGGACCGGAACCATACAGGCAGCCCTGACCCCAGGAGCGCAGGTGGACGAACAGCGGGCGATTCTCCGGCTGAAACAAGGTGATATAGGCGGTCTGGCGGTGCTGGTCAAACGTTACCAGACTCAGGCGATCCAGACCGCCTATCTGATCACGCATGATCTGCCACTGGCGGAAGATGTAGTGCAGGATGTGTTCCTGCAAATCTACCGTTACATCGGGCGTTTTGATCCTGACCGGCCCTTTGCCCCCTGGTTTATGCGCAGTGTGGTGAATGCCGCCGTTCAGGCCGCCAAACGCCAGCAGGCGGCGCTCTCGCTGGATCATATTCCTCCTGAATTCGGCAGCGACGGCGATATCACGTTTGCCGATCTGCTGCCCGATCCGGCTCCTACACCCGACTCCGTGTTGGAAATCGAAGAGATCGAAACGGCGGTAGAACAGGCCCTGCGCCAACTGCCGCCCGAACAGCGCGCCGCGATTGTGCTGCGTTATTATCTTGATCTGGACGATGAGACCATCGCCGCCGAACTCCACTGCGCGCCGGGTACGGTGCGCTGGCGGCTGCACACGGCCCGCAAACAGTTAGCAATCATACTGCGGCGGCTGATCGTAATGATCACGCTGGTGCTGCGATGAAGGGGGCAGACGGTGAACCATAAATTTGCCCGGCGCATTTTGCATCATATTGCGCGTAAGCGCACCGTTCATCACGCCGATTTGTGGCCACGTATCCAGGCGGAGATCGATCCCAGGCCGCGCCGACGATTGGTCTCGACAGCGGTTGCCGGGCGGCTTGTTGTGATCGTCGTGGCGGCGCTGATCGGGTCGTTATTGGTCGGTGCGGGAGTCTACGCTTTTTACCGGCTGGCGCTCGAACGCCCGCCCTACGTGATTGATCCCGGCCTGGAGCAGGTACAGTCGGATGATCTCGGCGTAGTTTTGAACCAGAACCAGGTGATCGATGGCGTGAATGTGAATCTCGAATGGGCGTATGCTGACGCGCACCGTGTCGCTCTGTTCATCTCCGCCATGCAAGACGGCGTTCCGCAAGTGCCGGCCCAGGTTAATCCCCACACCCGCCTATTCACCGCTGATGGGCGCGAACTGCCGATAGTTTTCGGAGGCGGCGGGGGAGGGGGCGGCGGGGGTGGCGGCGGTGGCGGGGAAATGCCCTCTGGCCCTACACCGACTCCCTGGCTGGCTTGGGCGTTCTCAACGGTCATGAATTATGACACGGCGGCGCTCATCGAAGGCCCGGCGGC